>NZ_JASGCA010000020.1:0-59776 GCF_030449715.1 Bacillus sp. LB7 | reverse complement strand
GACTACGCACAACAAATGTGCGATTTATTTAATGAATTAACAGGTACGTTTGTCTTGTTTAGTTTTCAAAGATCATTTCCGCTTCGTTCAGCGGCTTTAATAATATAACATCAAGCCCACATATTTGTCAATAACTTTTTTCAAAATTATTTGTTGGAGCTTTTTCATGTCAGCTGTTTATCAGCGACGAATAATAATATAACATGTTAATTCAAATCTGGTCAACCCTCTTTTTAATTTTTTTCTTAAGATGAATTATTGTTATGTTCTATTTTAAACAAGCATAGGATGAATACAAAGCAGCATGGACAAGGAGGAGTTTCTCTGTGAACCATTTTTATGTGTGGCATATGAAACGGATTAAGCAGTTAATCATTATTATGATAGCCGCTTTTGCGACAGCAAGCTTTTTTTATGTACAAAACCTGCTCCCTCTTCCTGTGTTTTCTACAGAAAGCGGAGCAAAAGCGGTATATAGAGGAGACTCAGATACAAACGAAGTCGCTCTTACCTTTAATATCAGCTGGGGAGATCAAAAGGCCATGCCTATTTTAGATACATTAAAAGCAAACGGTATTAAAGATGCGACCTTTTTTCTTTCAGCTTCATGGGCGGAGCGCCATCCGGATGTCGTGGAAAGAATCCGTAAAGACGGTCATCAGATCGGGAGCATGGGTTATGCTTATAAAAACTATTCGCAAATGAAGAAAAGCGAAATCAAAAAAGACTTAACAAAAGCACAAAACTCTTTTCAAAAACTCGGTCTTGAGGATCTCACGCTTTTAAGGCCGCCGACCGGCCAGTTTAATAAAGACGTACTCGATGTCGCTAAACAGTACGGCTATACCGTCGTTCACTACAGTATTAATTCGGATGACTGGACGAACCCGGGGGTTCAAAAGATCGTACAAAACGTAAATGAAACGGTGAGCGCTGGTGATATCGTGCTCTTTCACGCTTCAGATTCGGCCAAACAAACAAAAGAAGCCCTGCCTGAGATCGTGCACCACCTCAGAAGCAAGGGACTCAAAAATGTAACCGTCAGCGATTTAATCGCAAATACGGATGCAAAATCATCAGAAGTAAAATAGCAACCGGTCTAAGCGCGGGCCTGAAATTTTGGGAGCATTAAAAGTTGAAAAGCGTTGCAGGCTAATAAAGGAAGCAGCATTAAATAGAGCCAGTCCTCTTCATTGACCCTTAACGCCGGGAACCACTCCATCACAGTAAAAACAAACATTAGAAATAATGCGGAAACGAACGTTTTTTTAGAGGACTGTTTTTGCTTTGCATATGCGGCCGCAATGCTTACCGCTAAAATAAAGAGCGGCAGCCAAATATACGAAATGATGGAGCCTCCCTCTTTTTCAAAAAACAGAAAACGCAAGTAAACCAAATCAAACGCGACAAATACAATCAAAAACAGCTGAATCGAGTTCCACAAAGAATGAGATCTGAAGATTTCCAGTGCAAAACGGTGAATCGTTAAGAAAATCACAAACCCCATTTGAGCAATCACGCTAAAGATCATGCCAACCCCGATAAACCAAAACAGAACAGAAAGAATCTCCAATACCTCGAAGGAAAGAAACAGCTCCTTATATCTTCCCCACTCAATGGCAAAACCGACAATACTTGTAGTCAAAGCTCCGACACCCAACACGGAAAAGAAAAATCGGACGAGATTACGGCTTTTCATTGTAGACTTCCCAACCCCTAAATAAACCGCTGTAGCAGCGATATTTTGTTATGTATAAATTTTTAAAAGACATTCATATTAAAGGTAAGACGAGTTTTCGAAAGGAGCTTAAGCATGTTCAAGACCACAATGCTATCGATAAGCTGTTTTCTGTTTCTATCTGTAACAGCTTGTGCTCCCACGGACCAAGCAGCTGAGATGGACTATGATCAAACCAAAAAGATGGTTGTCGATATATTAAAGACAGATGACGGAAAAAAAGCGATTCAAGAAATATTAAATGATGACAAATTAAATGAAACACTTGTGATGGATGAAAAAACCGTCAAAGAAACCGTTGAAAAAACAATGACCTCCAAAAAAGGAGCTGAATTTTGGAAAAAAGTCTTCGAAGATCCAAAATTCGCAGAAGGCTTTGCCAAAACACTTCAAAATGAACATGAAAAAGTGCTGAAAAAACTGATGAAAGATCCTGAGTACCAAAAAATGCTGATGCAGGTCATGCAAGATCCTGAAATGGCCAAAAAATACGGTGAACTTGTCAGAAGCCAGGAATTTCGAACCCACCTGCAGGAAGTCATATCTGACACTCTGTCAAGCCCGCTCTACAGAAAGCAGTTTGAAGAGGAACTGAAAAAAGCTGCTTCTGAAAGCATGAAAGAAGAAATGAAAGGCGGCGAAGAAAAACAAAGCTAAGCCGCTTTTCATTCACTAAAAGCTTCTTCCGCGGAGGGAGCTTTTAATGCTCTTTAAGCTTTTACGCCAATGCTTTCGTCGATTTTTTTGGCGATATCTAAATAAATGGCGCCAGTCGGGTGGTTTTCATCATAAACGGACGGCGCGAATTCGCTGTCATCCCAATCCGGCTGCTTCAGCGGAATTTTGCCCAGAATCGGAACGCCGAGTTCTTCTGCGAGTTTCTCGCCTCCGCCTTTGCCGAATACGTATTCCTTTTCGCCTGTTTTGACACTTTCGTAATAAGCCATATTTTCAACGATTCCCAAGATTTCATGATCGGTCTTCAAAGCCATCGCGCCCGCTCTTGCAGCGACAAACGCGGCAGTAGGGTGCGGCGTCGACACGATCACCTCTTTGCAGCTTGGAAGCATTGAGTGAACATCAAGCGCTACATCGCCTGTTCCCGGCGGCAGGTCTAAGATAATATAATCGACATCTCCCCATTCAACCTCATGGAAGAAGTTATTCAGCATTTTTCCAAGCATAGGGCCTCTCCAAATGACAGGGGCATTGTCTTCAACAAAAAATCCCATCGAAATTACTTTGACTCCGAATCTTTCAACCGGCACGACCTTTTCTCCTTCAATCGTCGGCCGTACAGTGATTCCCATCATATCCGGAACGCTGAATCCGTAAATATCGGCGTCGATTAATCCGACTTTCTTTCCGATTCGCGCCAGAGACACAGCCAAATTGACCGACACCGTCGACTTGCCGACGCCGCCTTTACCGCTTGCCACCGCTAAAAAAACAGGCTGTTTTTCACTATTCAGCAGAGATTGATCCTGCCCTTGGGCAGACTCTTGATAACTCATCACGACTTCTTCAGGCAGCTCTTCAAAACGCAGGCCGACCGTCTCTGCACCGGCTTCTTTCAACCGTATGACGATTTCCTGCTGAAGCTGCATTTGTTCGGCAGATCCCGTTTTTGCGAGCGCCACCTTTACGCTGACGTGCCGTTTTTCGGGTTTTATTTTAATCTCCTTGACGGCATCCAGCTCTCTGAGCGGCTTGTGAAGAAATGGCTCGTCCAAATCGCCGACTATTTTTTTTACATCGTCTTCTCGCAACATTGATCTCACCCTTTGTTGTATTCGTTTACAAAATAAGTATAGCATATCTTTCCTTATAGTGTCTTTGACACAAAAAGAAACCCTCTTATTCAGGAGGGTCTCTGTCTTCTGTAAAGTAGCGCAATACGCCTTTATATACGGATGCCGCGATTTTGTCCTGATATTTTGGCGTGGCCAGCTGTTTTGCCTCTTTCGGATTTGACAAAAACCCGATCTCGACGAGGGCCCCCGGCTTTTTCACATTTTGCATCAAATAAATGCCGTGTATCCTCTTTGCCTTCCGCGTCGTGTTTTCAAGATTATGTCTTAATTCATCCTGAATAAACTTGGCGGCCCGTTCGTTTTCTTCATATTGCCCGTAAAAGAAGCTTTGCGCACCGCTCCATCGCGCGGAAGGAATCGCATTCAAATGGATGCTGAGGTAAAGGTCGGCTTCAGAATTGTTGATCATGTCGACCCTTTTCCGCAAGTCTTCCGCTTTCCTTCTGCTGAGCCCCTTCGTTTCTTCAGGAGCGAGATCATGATCGTCCTCCCGCGTCAGCAACACCAAGGCGCCCTGTTCCTGGAGATAGTCCCTGATTCTAAGGGATACTTCAAGAGCCACGTCTTTTTCAAGGAGTTCACCGCTTGATGCTCCTCCATCCGCGCCCCCGTGTCCAGGATCAATATAAATGATCTTGCCGCTCAACGGAAGATTCCATGACCGCCAAGAATCATCATTGTGGAATTGATATTGAAATAAACATAATAAAACGACAAAGCCGAGTAAAAACCCGAGCCATTTTATTTTTTTCTTCATCCCTTTCCCTCCCGCTCGTCCTTACTACAACATATGGGACAAGGAAAGGAAATATGATTCAGCTTGGCCGCACTTTTACATAAATTATCTGAGCCGAAGCTTAAAGCGTCTTTCCCGCTCGCTGAAGCCTTCCTTCCACCAGCTTTGGATGAAGTATTCGCAAGCATAATAAAGCGGTTCATGAGCCGCTTGAATATTAAAAGCCTCAGACCAGCTCACCGCATATTCATAAAGCTCGTGCAGAAGCTGTTTTTCTTCTTTTTCTGAGCGGACCATCGCTCGTTGAACGGGCTCTCCGTGATAGCCGAACTTTCCGTACTCGGCTCCCAGCAAATAGGCCTCAATGGCAAAATCGATGCAGCCGTCATACAAAATATCCGTGTGCTTAGAAAAAAAATGAAAAAGAGGAGCAAAGCATTCCTCCGCAGAATTCAGCATTTTTTCCAAAGACAGTTCGCGCAGAAGCTTTTTTTCCAAATTGATCTGCTTCTTTTGTTTTTCATTGTTAAAAGATACGACCGTCCCCATAGAACCGCCTCCTTTTTACCTTGTATTGTGCAGTCAGGAGCCGGAAATCATGCTTTTCTAAGGAAGGGAAACGGAGGAAGAAGCCGAAAATATTAGGAGCCGCGAGATGAAAAACTATTCACTCACATAGCTGCTCCAAATCTCCTCTTCCTCTTCAGACATGTCGCCAATTACTTTAGAGAAATCCACTTTTTTCTTGCATATGTCCTTCAATACATAAAATTGGTCAAAAGAACCGGTAAACTCCTCTAACGAAGGCGACTGCGCCACCACTTTAAGGTTTGCGATTTCAGAACCATCCAATTCCAGTCTTTTCAGATGTTCAAGGCCGGCAAGAACGGTTCCGTCTTTAACGGAAGAATTGATAAGTGTTAGTGTTTGAAGCGTATGAAGCGTGCCTAAGAAATCAACGTTTTCTAACGTAATATTTTCAACCGTTAAAGACCTTAATGTTTCCAAACCTGCTATCGCTTTTATTTCTTCTTCGGATACATGTTCACTTCCGCATATATGTAATCGTTTCAACGTGCTGATTTGAGAAATATCGTTTATTTGTTTTTCGTTACAAACATTTACCTTTAAAAACTCAAGGTTTTTACAGTAAATGAGCGGCGTGTATTCTGCAGCTTGAATATCCGTCATATCCAATTCTCTCAAAGATGATAAATCCGCAAGCGGAGACAAATCGGTTACGCATGTTTTCTCCACATTTAAATACTGCAGATGTTTCAATTGAGCGATTGGCGTTAAATCTGTTACCGGGTTATTTCCAAGGTAAAGCTTTTTCAAAAAGATCATGCGTTGCAAAGGCGTTAAATCATGAATACGATTTGCACTTAAATTCAATTCCCTCATATCCGTACAGATTGATAGCGGTTTAATGTGTGTCAGCTCCCTGCCAGCTAAACGCAGCTTTATCTTGTTACAAAATGCTTTTGGACTTTCAGCCATCGTTTTCACAATCGCAGTCCAGCGATCGCCCAGCTGACGAAGCCATCGGTCTGCATGTTCAAGATCGGCTTCCTGCGGTCTTGCATGCAGCACCGGAAGTTCCATGGAACGGATGGCATCCAGGAAATGAAGCTCTTCCTCTTTGCCGTAGCTCCAGCTGACGGCATCATCATATTCATCAATCGTATAATGACCATTTTTGAGCGTATTTGTTATATGGATCAGTAAATCTGTCACATGATGAGCAATCACATACTTTATTTCTTCGTCGCGTCCGAAATTGATCACTTGTCCGGCTTGTCCCTCCTCATCAGGGTCAAGGTCTACGCCAATATGATTTCCTCCGTAATCCCTGCTAATCGGAATCCATCGGCGGTTCGCATATTTCTCTTTAATCCAATACGGCGGAACCGAATATGCATCGATCTCTTCCAATTCTTCATCTCCTTCAAGCCCTTTCCATATTCGCCACTCCGTGAGCATTTCTTGCAAGGAAAGAAAAGGAAGTCCGAAAAATAATCCGGGGCCCGATTCTTTTTCACCATTATGGGTAAGATAAAGCGCCCTGAGCTCTTCAGGAAACGTGACTTCCATTTCATTTTCAGCTTTTTGAATGTCTTCCTCTGTCGCAGGAGGATTCAAAAACGGACGGAAATGTTGTTTTAATTCAGTATGCAACTGTTTCATTATTGTTTGAATCATCTTTTCTCTCCTTCATGCTTTGTAAGACTCATTACATCATGAATGTGTATCCTTGGCAATCCGGGAAGGGAAACAGAGCGAAAAGCCGAACATATTAGGAGAGGTGAGCATGAGATGAAAGGTTTGTTTCAGTATAATTGGCAAGTTCGTGATGAGTGGTTTGACTGGTGCCTGAAGCAGCCGCCGGAGGAACTCGAAAAGAGGCGTTCAGGCGGTATGGAAAGCATTTTGAAAAACTTGTTTCATATTGTCGATGTTGAGGTGAGCTGGATGTATGCCATTTTAGACAAGCCGGACTTCACTCCCGAGTTTTCCGACTACCCGTCGATTCAGCACATTATCAGGTTTTCTGAAGCGTATCGTCCCGAAGTTGAGAGCGTGGTTTTTCATTTTTCCAGCGCAGCCGAACAAAAGCCTGTCAAAACGTCTTGGTCAGAAGATACCTATACACAAGGTGACATTTTAAAGCATTTGATCGCCCATGAAATTCATCACATCGGACAAATATCCGTCTGGGCGCGGGAGATGAACCGTGTTCCGGTATCCGCTTCATATGTAGGACGGCAGCAATAAAAAAGACCCCCAAGACAAAAGTCTTGAGAGCCTTTGAAACGCCATAAATTAACGTTTTGAGAACTGAGGTGCACGGCGTGCGCCTTTAAGTCCGTATTTTTTACGTTCTTTCATACGTGCGTCACGAGTCAGTAGACCGGCACGTTTTAGAGTTGAACGGTATTCCGGATCTGCTTCAAGCAAAGCACGGGCGATACCGTGACGGATTGCTCCGGCTTGACCGGATAAGCCGCCTCCATGAACGTTTACTAAAACGTCATAAGTACCAGCTGTTTCAGTCAAATTTAATGGTTGTTTGATATCTTCGATTAGAGCTGCAGATGGGATGTGCTCGCTGATTTCACGATTATTCACGATGATACGGCCTTCTCCTGGAACTAAGCGCACACGCGCTACAGAGCTTTTACGACGGCCAGTACCGTAATATTGAACCTGTGCCAAATTGGTAACCTCCTTTTTAATTAACCGCGAAGTTCGTAAACTTCAGGTTTTTGTGCTTCGTGTGGATGCTCAGAACCACGGTATACGTTCAATTTTTTGAACATTTGACGACCTAGAGAACCCTTTGGAAGCATGCCTTTGATCGCAAGTTCAAGCATTTTCTCAGGGTAGTTTGTACGCATTTCAAGAGCAGTTCTTGATTTTAAACCGCCTGGATGTTGAGTGTGACGGTAGTAAATTTTGTCCGTTAACTTTTTACCAGTTAACTCGATTTTTTCAGCGTTGATGATGATCACATGATCTCCAGTGTCAACGTGTGGTGTGTAAGTTGGTTTATGTTTTCCGCGAAGGATAGATGCAACTTCTGTAGAAAGACGTCCTAGCGTCTTGCCAGCAGCATCAACAACTAACCACTTGCGTTCAATATTACTTGCGTTAGCCATAGGTGTTGTACGCATTAAATTTCCCTCCTAAATAAATCTGCCATTTTCAATAAACTTCAATTACGTTCTATTTCAAAACACAATAAGTTTCCGGGGCTTATCGTGGGGTTGAAATACATACCATATGATATCTTATAACTTTCTGTACTCTCTGTCAAGAAAATGTTACACCTGGTTTAGTTGTCATAGATAACACGCCATAAATACAAGCCGTGCGCCGGTGCAGTGCGCCCTGCGGCATCGCGGCTTCTGGCAAGAATCATCTTTTCAATGTCTCCAGGGGAAAATTTGCCGGTTCCTACATCCAGAAGCGTGCCTGCAATGATTCTAACCATGTTATACAAAAATCCGCTGCCCACAATCCTCATCTGCAGGCCGTCCCCTGTGTCAGACCATTCCAGTTCATAGACCGTTCTGACTTTGTCCTTCACTTCGGTTTTGGTCGCACAAAAGCTTGTGAAATCATGGGTTCCGACCAGATAGCGGGAGGCTTCTTTGACTTTTTCCATATCAAGGTCATACGGAACATGGTATGCATAGTGGCGTTTAAAAACGTCCGGATGTCTGCCCCTGTAAATCATATACCGGTATTCTTTTCTTTTTGCAGAAAACCTCGCATGAAATTGATCATCGACAGCTTCCGCCTTGTGGACCGATATATCACCAGGCAGCAGGGCATTTAAAGCATACGGCCATTTCGCCTCAGGGATGGATAGCGGACTGTCAAAATGAATCGTCTGTCCGACCGCGTGGACGCCGCTGTCGGTGCGCCCGGATGAAACGACGGGAATACGCTCTTTCGCTTTATGGAGTGTTTGCAGCGCTTTTTCAAGCTCATCCTGCACCGTTCTTTGACCAGGCTGCACTTGGTAGCCGTAAAAAAGGTGTCCGTCATATGAAATCGTGCACTTCATTCTCATCGTCTATCACCTAAGTCCGCAATAAAATTAGCAATACGCCAAGACCAGCTAAAATGAGGAGCACGGAAGTATCCTTCCATTTCCATGTCAGCTGCCTGTATTTTGTACGGCCTTCCCCTCCCCTGTATCCTCGCGCCTCCATCGCGGTTGCAAGCTCTTCGGCTCTTTTAAAGGCACTGACAAACAGCGGAACAAGAAGGGGAACGATCGCTTTGACACGTTCTTTGACCGGGCCGTTCGTAAAATCGACGCCTCTTGCCATTTGCGCTTTCATGATCTTATCCGTCTCTTCGATCAGAGTCGGTATAAATCTGAGGGAGATGGACATCATGAGAGCGAGTTCATGAACGGGAAGCTTCAACTTTTTAAATGGACCGAGCAAATGCTCCAAACCATCGGTCACTTCGATTGGAGTCGTCGTCAATGTTAAAATCGTTGTGATCATGATGAGGTAAACAAAGCGCAGCGAAATAAAAATCCCTTGTACAAGCCCCTGCTCATAAATTTTAAACAAGCCGAAATCGGCGAGAACCGGTCCTTCCCTTGTCATAAAAATATGAAGCAGAAACGTAAACAGCACAATCCAGAACACCGGCTTCATCCCTTTTAAAAGGAATCGCACCGGAACGCCCGACAAAGCTGCGGCTGCGACCGTAAACAGGCCGAGCAGTGCATATGTTTCCGTATTATTCGCGAAAAAAACGATAAAGACAAAAAGGAAAATGGTTAACAGCTTTGTACGCGGATCAAGCCGGTGAACGATCGATGTCCCGGGTACATATTTGCCGATAATGATATTGTCCATCATAGGGCATTTTCCTCCTGAAACAGAGCTTTAATTTCGGAGGCTGCTTCTTCAATCGTCAAGATCGGCGCTTTGAACGTAATGCCCAGCGTTTCTTCAAGACGTTTTTGGAATTTAATCGTTTCCGGCAAATCAAGCCCTAAGGCAGCGATATCGTCTTTCCTTGAAAAAAGCTCCCGCGGCGTCCCTTTTGCTTTGACCGTGCCTTTATGCATCACAATCAGTTCATCTGCATACGCCGCCGCATCTTCCATACTGTGGGTGACGAGAATCGTCGTCAGCTTCCTCTGCTTATGGAGGCTGTAGAACATGTCCATGATCTCTTTGCGGCCTCTTGGGTCAAGCCCTGCCGTCGGTTCATCGAGGACGAGAACCTCCGGCTCCATCGCCAGCACGCCCGCAATAGCCACGCGGCGCATTTGCCCGCCGCTTAGTTCAAACGGAGACCTGTCGGACAGCTCCTCATCCAAACCTACAAGCTTCAGCATTTCCCTCGCCTTTTCTTCCGCATTCTCCCGGCTCATGCCGAAATTGATCGGGCCGAATGAGATGTCCTTTAAAATTGTTTCTTCAAACAGCTGATGTTCAGGAAACTGAAAGACAATCCCGACCTTTTTCCGCAAAGCTTTTAAGTGTTTATTCTTTTTGCCTGCTTCAAGAACGTCCCCGCCGAGGCGTATCTGTCCTTTTGTCGGCTTTAAAAGCCCGTTCAGGTGCTGAAGCAATGTCGATTTTCCCGATCCTGTATGGCCGATCACAGCGACATAGCTTCCTTCGTTAATCACGGCGTTGACATCATAGATCGCCAGGCGTTCAAAAGGCGTTTTCATCTGGTATCGGTGCTCTACATCTTTGATTTCAATGTGCATAGCTCATTCACCAATCCTTCTTGTGTCAGATGATCGCCTTTCAAAGCCAGACCGCTTTCCTTCAGCATTTGGCTGAGCTGAAAAGAAAACGGCAAATCAAGCCCGATTTTTATCAGGTCTTGATTCAAACGAAAGACTTCCTGCGGCGTGCCTTCGGCAAATTTTTTCCCGCCGTTCATGACGATGATCCGGTCGGCCTTAGCAGCTTCGTTTAAGTCATGTGTAATCGAAATGACCGTAACCATTCCTTGGTCTTTCAGCCTTCTGACCGTATCCAGCACTTCTTCCCGCCCCATCGGGTCAAGCATGGAAGTCGCCTCGTCGAGAATCATGATGTCAGGCCGGGCGGCAAGCACTCCCGCAATCGCAACACGCTGCTTTTGCCCTCCAGAGAGATGGTGCGGCTCTTGATCGAGAAATTCTTGCATGTTCACCTGTTGAACGGCCCAATCCACCCTTTCCACCATGTCTTCTCTTGGAACTCCGTTGTTTTCTAAACCAAAAGCCACATCATCGCGGACGGTTGTCCCGACAAATTGGTTATCCGGATTTTGAAACACCATGCCGACTTTTTTTCGGACATCCCAGACCGTCTCTTCCGTCAGCTGAATACCGCCGACTTCAATCGATCCTTCGTCAGGCAGGATCAGACCGTTCAAAGCACGGGCGAGCGTCGACTTCCCTGAGCCGTTGTGACCTACGATCGCAAGCCATTCTCCTTTCGACACATGGAAAGATACATGATCAAGCGCAGGCCTGTCCGCATCTTTCTGGTAGCGAAACGTAATATCCTCTGCAGCGATTAATCGATCTTGATTCATTTGCCCGTCCGGCCTCCTCTCCTCTAAAGCTCTGCTTTTCTGACTATTCTTTTATCATAGAAAATTCCCCGGTATCTAAAAAAAGGGCATAGATCCAGTTAAAAACTGTCCCGCCCTTCTTTAGACACACAAAATATGTGATTAAACCAATTCGATGATAGCCATTGGTGCTCCGTCACCACGGCGAGGACCAAGCTTCATAATACGTGTGTATCCGCCTTGGCGCTCTTCATAACGAGGTGCTACATCAGAGAAAAGTTTTTGGAGTGCATCTTGGTCTTTCTCTGCATCTGCAACCTCATTGCGGATGTATGCAGCTGCTTGGCGGCGTGCGTGTAAATCTCCGCGCTTGCCAAGTGTAATCATTTTTTCTACAACAGAGCGAAGTTCTTTCGCGCGAGCTTCTGTTGTTTCAATTCTCTCGTTGATGATCAAGTCTGTTGTAAGATCACGCAGCATTGCTTTACGCTGTGCACTAGTGCGTCCTAGTTTTCTGTATGACATGTGGTGTCCCCTCCTTTATTGAAATACTCTATCTGAAATAAAAAACACACGAAAATCCTAGTTCACATGGAAACTAGTCAATCGTCTTTGCGAAGGCCAAGTCCAAGTTCTTCAAGTTTCGCTTTTACTTCTTCAAGCGACTTGCGACCCAGGTTGCGAACTTTCATCATATCTTCTTCAGTTTTGTTCGCAAGTTCTTGAACTGTATTGATTCCCGCACGCTTCAAGCAGTTGTAAGAACGGACTGAAAGATCGAGCTCTTCAATAGTCATTTCAAGAACTTTTTCTTTTTGATCCTCTTCTTTTTCAACCATGATTTCAGCATGCTGAGCTTCGTCGGTCAAACCGACAAAAATATTAAGGTGTTCAGTCAAAATCTTTGAACCAAGCGCAATCGCTTCTTTTGGTCCAGTGCTTCCATCTGTCCATACGTCAAGCGTAAGTTTGTCATAGTTTGTAATCTGACCCACACGAGTATTCTCAACTTGATAAGATACACGAGAAACAGGTGTAAAGATGGAATCAATCGGGATGACGCCAATCGGCTGATCGTCTCTTTTATTCGAGTCAGCTGGTGTATACCCGCGACCTCTTTGAGCGGTTAAGCGAACTCGAAAACTCGCATTTTGGCCAAGAGTCGCAATGTGAAGATCAGGATTCAAAATCTCAACATCACTGTCGTGGGTAATATCAGCAGCTGTTACAACTCCTTCACCCTGAACATCAATCTCAAGCGTCTTCTCTTCTTCAGAGTAGATTTTCAGTGCAAGTTTTTTAATGTTTAAGATAATCGTTGTAACATCTTCAACTACGCCTTCGATCGTCGAGAATTCATGCAGTACACCATCTATTTGGATCGATGTTACAGCGGCACCAGGGAGTGAGGATAAAAGGATACGACGTAAGGAGTTACCCAAAGTTGTACCATATCCACGCTCAAGTGGCTCTACGACAAATTTACCATACTTGGCATCGTCGCTGATTTCAACCGTTTCGATTTTTGGTTTTTCAATCTCGATCATTTCATAAAACCCTCCTTCAAAACGTCGAAACCCCGGAAAGAATTTCTCTGATTCTATCCGAAATTCCCCATTGTTTAGTCCCGTATGTGCTCAGGCAACGAGTGTGCATTCGTTTTATAAATTAACTGTATCATAACCCATTATTGACAGGGACACAAAATCTATACAAACAAATTACACGCGGCGACGTTTTGGCGGACGGCATCCGTTATGAGGAACAGGCGTTACGTCTCTGATTGCTGTAACTTCCAGTCCAGCAGCTTGAAGTGCACGAATTGCAGCTTCACGGCCGGAACCTGGTCCTTTTACAGTAACTTCAAGAGTTTTAAGTCCATGTTCGATAGAACCTTTAGCAGCTGTTTCAGCAGCCATTTGTGCAGCGAATGGAGTGGATTTTTTAGAACCTTTAAATCCTAGAGATCCGGCACTTGACCAAGAAAGAGCATTGCCATGAACATCTGTGATAGTAACAATCGTGTTGTTGAAAGTTGAACGGATATGAGCAATTCCAGATTCAATATTCTTTTTCACGCGGCGTTTACGCGTGTTTGTTTTACGAGCAGCAGCCATTGTTTAATTACCTCCCTTGCTTATTTTTTCTTGTTAGCTACAGTACGACGCGGACCTTTACGAGTACGCGCGTTATTTTTAGTATTTTGACCGCGAACAGGCAATCCGCGACGATGACGAATTCCGCGGTAGCTTCCGATTTCGATCAGACGTTTGATGTTAAGAGACACTTCACGGCGAAGGTCACCTTCAACTTTCAATTTGTCAATCACGTCACGGATTTTACCAAGTTCTTCTTCAGTCAAATCACGAACGCGAGTATCTTCAGAAACTCCAGCTTCTTTTAGAACTTGCTGAGCCGTTGTACGACCGATTCCAAAGATGTATGTTAATGAAATAACAACACGTTTATCACGTGGGATATCTACACCAGCAATACGAGCCATCTCTCTCGCACCTCCTTAAAAATTATCCTTGTTTTTGTTTATGCTTTGGATTTTCACAGATCACCATTACTTTTCCTTTTCTGCGAATGACCTTACATTTTTCACAGATCGGTTTAACTGATGGTCTCACTTTCATGTGTTTCCAACCTCCTTCAATTTCCGGAGTGCTTTATTTGTAACGGTACGTAATTCTACCACGAGTTAAGTCATATGGAGATAATTCTACCGTAACTTTGTCTCCAGGTAAAATGCGAATGAAGTGCATGCGGATTTTACCAGATACGTGAGCCAAAACCGTATGGCCATTCTCAAGTTCAACTTTGAACATTGCGTTTGGCAGCGTTTCGACTACAGTACCTTCCACTTCAATTACATCGTCTTTCGCCATTCAAGTGTTCTCCCTTCTTCAAATCAGTAACTTGCTCTCTGACAAATTTCAAAAGAGAAAATCTCAATTTTCCGTTTGTCACACGCCCTGTTTCGTTTATACTGTTCTGAACTTCCGGAGATACGCAATCATAAAAGGTTAAATGATTGATATTCTTTTTCTTAGGAGAATGAAATTTACGCTTTTCTCCGTCTGCTACCAGCACATGATGATGATCGACTATATCAATAACAACTGCGTATTGGTTCATTTCGCGGCCTTTAATTATGCGTACGAACTGTCCAATTTCAGGTGATTTCCGATACATCTCATTTCACCTAGGCTTTTGTCAGTATCTCAAAACCGGCTTCCGTTATGGCAATCGTGTGTTCAAAGTGAGCACACTTCTTCCCGTCCACAGTTACAACCGTCCAGTTGTCAGCCAATGTTTTGACATAGCGTGTGCCTGCATTGACCATCGGCTCAATGGCCAGGACCATGCCAGGCTTTAAACGCGGGCCTTTGTTCGGCGGACCGTAGTGAGGAATTTGCGGATCCTCATGCAGATCCTGCCCTACCCCGTGTCCTACATATTCCCTGACGACTGAAAATTGTTCGCTTTCGACATATGTTTGAATTGCGTGGGAAATATTCGACAAACGTTCTCCCGGTTTTGCTTCCTTCAAGCCTCTATATAAAGACTCCTCTGTCACATCCAGCAGCTTCTGATCATCATCGCTGATCGTACCCACTGGATAAGTCCATGCAGAGTCACCATGATAACCGTTCAGCTTCGCACCGATATCGATGCTGATGATGTCCCCGTCGCGAAGGACCCGTTTTCCCGGAATACCGTGCACGAGTTCTTCGTTGACCGAAACGCAAATGCTCCCGCGAAAACCATTATACCCTTTAAAAGACGGGATTGCACCTTGCTTTGTAATAAAACGTTCGGCAATTTGATCCAGTTCTTTTGTCGAGATGCCGGGTTTAATGTGCTTTTTCAGCTCCTGATGAGTTAAAGCGACAATTCTTCCGGCTTCCCGCATGATTTCGATTTCTCGGGGAGTTTTACAAATAATCATTTGTCCCGGCCTCCGAGAAGCTCCTTTATATCAGCGTAAACTTCATTGATGTGCTTTTGCCCGTCAATGTTTACGAGATATCCTTTTTCCTCGTAGAAATCGAGTAAAGGCTGGGTTTGCTTCATGTTGACCTCTAACCGCGTGGATACGGTAGCTTCATTATCGTCTTCACGCTGATAAAGCTCTCCTCCACACTTGTCGCATACATTTTCTTTCGCAGGCGGATTAAAGACTAAATGATAAGTTGCACCGCAGTTTTTGCAGATTCTGCGTCCTGTCAGACGTTCCATCAATGCATCTTTATCGACTTGAATGTTGATGACATGGTCAATCGACTTGCCAAGTCCTTTAAGAATTTCCTCAAGTGCTTCAGCTTGAGCGACTGTTCTCGGAAATCCGTCCAGAAGAAAACCTCCGTCACAATCATTCTTGCCAAGTCTCTCCCTGACAATACCAATTGTCACTTCATCCGGAACAAGCTCACCTTTATCAATGTATGATTTGGCTTCGAGTCCCAGATCCGTTTCTTCTTTCATCGCAGCGCGGAACATGTCTCCTGTTGAGATATGAGGTATCCCAAAATCTTCAACAATCCGTTCAGCCTGTGTCCCTTTACCGGCTCCAGGCAGTCCCATTAAGACTAAGTTCATTTCGGATTCCCCGTCCTCTCTATTTTAGAGGGAATGGGCGCGCCCCATTTCCTCTAGTGCTTCATAAATCCACGATAGTTTCGTTTTACCAGCTGGCTTTCAAGCTGCTTCATTGTTTCAAGTGCAACCCCGATGACAATCAGCAAACTTGTTCCGCCAATTTGTGCAGATGAAGGCAGCCCAGCAATATTAACGAACAAGACAGGAAGAATGGCAATCACGGCCAAGAATATGGAGCCTACAAATGTAAGTCGATACAAAATGCTCGTAATTCTATCTTGAGTCATTTTTCCTGGACGAACTCCCGGAATATAGCCACCTTGTTTTTTAAGATTATCGGCCATTTGCTCAGGGTTTACCTGCACAAATGCATAGAAATAGGTAAAGGCGATGATCAATGCCGCGTAAACTCCCATTCCGACTGGATGCGTGTAATCAAACGTTTTTTGAATCCAATTCGTGACGTCATTGGTACCAAAAAATGTTGCCACGGTCCGCGGAGTGGTGATAAACGCTACTGCAAAGATAACCGGAATAACTCCCGCCGGGTTAACCTTCAGTGGCAAGTGTGTAGACTGGCCGCCAGGAACCGGTGAACGGCCTGAACCTTTCGCATATTGAATTGAAATTTTTCTAACTGCCTGTTGGATGAAAATAACGCCAACGACAATCGCCAAAATCGCAACCAATATAACGACAACCTTTATGATTTGCAAGAATAACTGATCTCCAGCATCTACAAACTGCTGAGCGTAGATCTGATTAATCGTCTGCGGAATGCCGGCAACGATACCGGCGAAGATGATAATGGATATTCCGTTACCAACGCCATGAGACGTAATTTGTTCTCCCAGCCACATTAAAAAAGCAGTTCCAGCAGTTAGTACAACCGCAATAAGCAAATAAGTACCGACTCCAGGGTTTGTAATCAACGCGCCGCCGGCCATGTTGTTAAACCCGTAAGACATACCTAAAGCCTGGATAAATCCAAGAACGATTGTGAAGTACCTTGTGAACTGAGCTAGTTTTCGGCGACCAACTTCTCCTTGCTTAGACCATTCGGTAAACTTCGGCACAACATCCATCTGCAGGAGCTGAATGATGATTGAAGCTGTGATGTAAGGCATGATTCCCATCGCAAGAATGGAGAAGTTGAACAATGCACCGCCGCCAAATGTGTTTAGAATCCCAAATACGCTCATTTGATCCTGTGCCTTTAAAACTTCTGTGTTTACATGCGGCACAGGAATGAACGAACCGAGACGAAAGACGATAAGCATTAAAAGAGTGAAGATAATCTTATTCCGAATATCCTTCACACGCATAAAATTGGAGATTGTCTTAAACAAGTTAGATCACCTCAGCTGTACCGCCAGCAGCCTCAATTGCTTGTTTAGCAGAAGCGGAGAATTTATTGGCTTTAACAGTTAATTTCTTTTCTAATTTACCGTCGCCAAGAATTTTCACTCCAGATTTCAACTTGCTGATTACACCTGTTTCTAAAAGAAGTTCAGGAGTAACTTCCGTCCCTTCTGCAAAGCTGTTGAGTTTGTCTAGGTTGACCACAGCGAAATCCTTGCGGTTGATGTTTGTGAAACCGCGCTTAGGAAGACGTTGGAATAAAGGCATTTGTCCACCCTCGAATCCAGGACGTACACCGCCGCCAGAACGAGCGTTTTGACCTTTATGACCTTTACCTGCTGTTTTACCGTTACCAGAACCAATACCACGACCTACGCGGTTGCGCGTTTTACGTGAACCTTCTGCGGGCTTTAATTCATGAAGTTTCATTTGGACACCTCCTTAGCCTATCGTTTATTTTTAAAGTTCTTTAACAGAAACTAAATGAGATACTTTGTTAATCATACCGCGGATTGCAGCGTTGTCTTCATGAACGACAGTTTGGTTTGTTTTCTTTAAACCGAGCGTTCTTACAGTAATGCGCTGATCTTCCGGGCGTCCGATTACACTGCGTTTGAGGGTAATTTCTAATTTAGCCATTAATGTTCCCTCCTTATCCTAACAGTTCTTCTACAGATTTTCCACGAAGCTTCGCAACGTCCTCAGCGCGTTTCAGCTCGCTTAAACCTTGGACTGTTGCACGGATCATGTTGATCGGTGTGTTAGAACCTAAAGACTTAGAAAGGATATCAGCTACACCTGCAAGCTCAAGTACCGCACGTACTGGGCCTCCAGCGATAACTCCCGTACCTTCAGAAGCAGGTTTTAACAAGATGTTTCCTGCACCGAAACGTCCGATGATTTCGTGTGGAATTGTAGTTCCAACCATTGGTACTTCGATCAAATTCTTTTTCGCATCTTCAACAGCTTTGCGAATCGCTTCCGGAACTTCTTGTGCTTTACCAGTTCCGAAACCAACGTGACCGTTTTTGTCACCGACAACGACTAGAGCTGCGAAACGGAAACGACGACCACCTTTAACAACTTTCGCTACGCGGTTAACGGTAACTAAGCGTTCTTCTAACTCTAATTTGCTTGGGTCAATACGACGCATATTCATATGTCCCTCCTTCTTTTATTAAAATTCTAATCCAGCTTCGCGTGCAGCATCAGCCAATGCTTTTACACGTCCATGATAAAGGTAACCGCCACGGTCGAACACGACATTTGTGATACCTTTTTCAGAAGCGCGTTTTGCAACAAGCTCGCCAACTTTTGCAGCCGCAGACGTATCGCTGACATTTTCAGCGTTAAAGTCTTTATCAAGAGTAGATGCACTCACAAGTGTAACACCGTTCACGTCATCAATCACTTGTGCGTAAATATGTTTGTTTGAACGGAAAACATTTAGACGAGGTCTCTCAGGGGTTCCTGAAAGCTTCGCGCGAACACGACCGTGTCTTTTAAGACGTGCAGCATTCTTGCTTGTTTTCGTAATCATCTGGGTCACTCCTTTCTCACATTAAGCGGTTTTACTTAGCAGATTTACCTTCTTTACGACGAACCATTTCTCCTTCATAGCGGATCCCTTTGCCTTTGTAAGGCTCTGGAGAACGTACAGCGCGAATGTTTGCAGCAGTAGCTCCAACACGCTCTTTATCTGTACCTTTTACAACTACTTTTGTTTGAGATGGAACTTCGATTTCAATTCCGTTTTCAGGAACGATTTCTACTGGGTGAGAGTATCCAACGTTCAAAACAAGTTTGTTTCCGGATTTAGAAGCACGGTAACCGACACCGACTAATTCCAAACCTCTTTCAAAACCTTTAGATACACCTTCAACCATGTTTCCGATGATGCTGCGAGTTGTGCCATGCAGCGCACGGTGTTCTTTATTATCAGAAGGACGTTCTACAGTAAGTACATTGTCCTCAATTTTAATCTTCATATCAGGATGAAACGTACGAGTTAATTCTCCTTTTGGTCCTTTCACGGTTACAGTGTTGTCATTCATAGTAACTGTAACGCCTGAAGGAATCTCAAGTAGCTTCTTACCTACACGAGACATACCAAACACCTCCATTCATGTTAAACTTCTTACCAAACGTATGCTAATACTTCTCCGCCAGCCTGTTTAGCGCGGGCTTCTTTATCCGTTAACACACCTTGTGATGTAGAAAGAATTGCGATTCCAAGTCCGTTCAGTACGCGAGGCACTTCGTTTGACTTAGCGTAAACGCGCAGACCTGGTTTGCTGATTCTTTTAAGGCCAGTGATGACACGCTCGTTGTTTTGTCCGTATTTCAAGAAAACACGGATGATGCCTTGTTTGTTATCTTCAATGAATTCTACGTCACGGATGAAACCTTCTCTTTTCAAGATTTCAGCGATTTCTCTTTTCAACTTAGAAGCAGGAATTTCAAGCTTCTCATGACGCACCATGTTTGCATTACGAATACGAGTCAGCATATCTGCAATCGGATCTGTCATAACCATTATTTAATAACCTCCTTCCCATAAACGGGGATTACCAGCTGGCTTTTTTAACGCCAGGAATTTGTCCTTTATATGCAAGTTCACGGAAACAAATACGGCAAAGTTTAAATTTACGAATAACAGAGTGCGGACGGCCGCAGCGTTCGCAGCGAGTGTACTCTTGTACTTTAAACTTCGGTGTGCGTTTTTGTTTCGCAATCATTGACTTTTTAGCCACGATTTCGCCTCCCTTTCATTGATTATTTCTGGAATGGCATACCTAATTGAGTTAACAGTTCACGAGCTTCTTCATCAGTGTTGGCAGTCGTTACAATAACGATGTCCATACCGCGAACTTTAGTTACCTTATCATAGTCAATTTCAGGGAAGATCAGCTGTTCTTTGATTCCTAGTGTGTAGTTTCCACGACCGTCAAAAGATTTTTTTGAAATTCCGCGGAAGTCACGTACACGCGGTAAAGAAACAGAAATTAGTTTATCAAGGAAATCGTACATGCGCTCTCCGCGAAGAGTTACTTTCGCACCGATTGGCATTCCTTCACGAAGACGGAATCCAGCAATAGATTTCTTCGCACGAGTAACGACAGGTTTCTGACCAGCGATAAACGTTAGTTCTTCAACAGCGCTATCGATAGCTTTAGCGTTTTGAACAGCGTCACCAACACCCATGTTGATTACGATTTTTTCGATTTTAGGCACTTGCATCACAGATTTGTATTCGAACTTTTTCATTAATGCAGGTGTAATGTCTTTATTGTACTTTTCTTTAAGGCGGTTCATGAGATAGACCTCCCTTCCTTTATTACTAGTTATCTAGAACTTGCCCAGATTTTTTTGCAACACGAACTTTTTTGCCATTTTCTACTTTGTATCCTACGCGCGTCACTTCACCTGTTTTAGGATCGAGCGGCATTACGTTTGACACATGAATTGGCGCCTCTTGATTTAAAATTCCGCCTTGAGGATTTGCTTGAGTCGGCTTTGCGTGCTTCTTCACCATGTTGACACCCTCAACGATTACGCGGTCTTTTTTAGGGAAAGCTGCAAGGATCACTCCTTGTTTCCCTTTGTCTTTACCAGAGATAACCATTACTTTATCGCCTTTTTTAACATGCATCCTGATCGCACCTCCTTAGTCCGGCATTGATATCATTAAAGTACTTCTGGAGCTAGAGAAACAATTTTCATGAAGTTGTTATCACGAAGTTCACGTGCTACAGGTCCGAAGATACGAGTTCCGCGCGGGCTTTTGTCGTCACGGATAATAACACATGCATTCTCATCGAATTTGATGTAAGATCCGTCATTTCTGCGTGCGCCGCTCTTAGAACGAACGATAACAGCTCTCACGACTTCACCTTTTTTGACAACGCCTCCTGGTGTTGCTTGTTTAACCGTGCAAACAATGACATCACCAATGTTAGCTGTTTTGCGTCCAGAACCACCAAGCACCTTGATTGTTAACACTTCACGGGCACCAGAGTTATCAGCTACTTTTAAACGAGTCTCTTGTTGAATCATTATTTGTTACCTCCCTTCGGAAAAAGGATTTCCGAACTTTATTAGATAATAACAGCTTCTTCGACAACTTCAACTAGACGAAAACGTTTAGTCGCAGATAATGGACGAGTTTCCATGATCTTTACGATGTCACCGATTTTAGCTTGATTATTTTCATCATGTGCTTTGAATTTTTTAGAGTACTTTACGCGTTTACCGTAGAGTGAATGTTTTTTGTAAGTTTCTACAACGACAGTGATGGTTTTATCCATTTTGTCAGAAACAACACGTCCTTGGTAGACTTTGCGCTGATTGCGTTCGCTCATGTTTTAGAGAACCTCCCTCCGGAATTATTTGTTGGCAGCAATTTCTCTTTCCCGAATCACAGTTTTCATGCGCGCGATTGACTTGCGCACTTCACGAATGCGAGCAGTATTTTCAAGTTGTCCTGTCGCTAATTGAAAGCGAAGATTGAAAAGTTCTTCTTTAAGAGACTTTACTTTTTGTTCAATTTCAGCAGTGGTAAGGTCACGAATTTCATTAGCTTTCATTTGATTCACCACCAATTTCTTCACGTTTTACGAACTTCGTTTTAATTGGCAATTTGTGAGATGCAAGACGAAGAGCTTCACGAGCGACTTCCTCAGACACACCAGAAATTTCAAATAAAACTTTGCCCGGTTTTACAACAGCTACCCATCCTTCAGGAGCACCTTTACCGGAACCCATCCGAACCTCTAGAGGCTTAGCTGTATAAGGCTTAGAAGGGAAAATTTTGATCCAAACTTTACCGCCACGTTTCATGTAACGAGTCATCGCAATACGTGCTGCTTCGATTTGGCGGTTTGTGATCCAAGAAGCTTCTTGAGCCTGGATACCGTATTCACCGAAATGCACTTCAGTGCCGCCTTTCGCACGGCCGCGCATTTTTCCGCGATGCTCTCTGCGATATTTAACGCGTTTTGGCATTAACATATTATTTTCCTCCTTCCTCAGTTTTCTTCTTAGTAGGAAGAACCTCTCCACGATAGATCCAGACTTTTACACCAAGCTTGCCGTAAGTTGTGTCAGCTTCAGATGTAGCATAGTCGATGTCTGCACGCAAAGTGTGCAATGGAACAGTTCCTTCACTGTAGTATTCAGAACGAGCGATGTCAGCGCCGCCAAGACGACCGGATACCATTGTTTTCACACCTTGTGCACCAGCACGCATTGTGCGTTGGATTTGTTGCTTTTGCGCACGACGGAATGAAATACGGTTTTCCAATTGACGAGCAATGTTATCAGCAACTAGCTGAGCATCAAGATCAGCTCTTTTGATTTCAAGAATGTTAATGTGTACACGCTTGCCAGTAAGGCTGTTAAGGGCTTTGCGAAGCGCTTCGACTTCAGAACCGCCTTTACCGATAACCATACCAGGCTTAGCTGTGTGGATCGTAATATTTACACGGTTTGCCGCACGCTCGATTTCCACTTTAGAAACAGAGGCGTCAGACAGGCGTTGATTAATAAATTCACGGATTTTTAGATCTTCGTGAAGGAAGTCAGCGTAATCTTTGCCAGCGTACCACTTAGATTCCCAATCACGTATAACACCAATACGAAGACCGACTGGATTTACCTTTTGACCCACGAGTTATCCCTCCTTCTTTTCTGATACAACGATTGTAATGTGGCTCGTACGTTTGTTGATTTGGCTTGCACGTCCCATAGCGCGCGGACGGAATCTTTTCAACGTCGGGCCTTCGTTCACGTAAGCTTGAGTAACAACCAGGTTGTTTGCATCCATTTCGTAGTTGTGCTCAGCATTAGCGATAGCAGATTTTAAAACTTTTTCAATAATCGGGGAAGCAGCTTTTGGCGTAAGGTTTAAGATCGATACTGCTTCACCTACTTGCTTGCCTCGAATCAGGTCCATTACTAGACGTGCCTTACGAGGAGCAATACGGACTGTTCTTGCGACAGCTTTAGCTTGTTGCATTTAAAAGCCTCCTCTCATTAGCGTCTTGTTTTTTTGTCATCACTAGCATGACCTTTGTAAGTACGAGTCGGTGCGAATTCACCCAACTTGTGACCTACCATATCTTCAGAGATGTAAACAGGCACATGTTTGCGTCCATCATAGACTGCGATTGTGTGACCGATAAATTGCGGGAAAATAGTAGAACGGCGAGACCAAGTTTTCACAACTTGTTTCTTATCCGTTTCATTTAATTTCTCGATTTTTGTCATTAGATGATCATCGACAAATGGTCCTTTTTTTAAGCTGCGAGCCATTTTGGAACCTCCCTTCGTGATTGCACTACGGTCCGATATGAACCGTAGACAACCCCGTTATTTATTTTTTCGACGACGTACGATGAATTTATCTGATTTGTTCTTTTTCTTACGAGTTTTGAATCCAAGAGTTGGTTTACCCCATGGAGACATAGGTGATTTACGTCCGATTGGAGCGCGTCCTTCACCACCACCGTGCGGGTGATCGTTAGGGTTCATAACAGAACCGCGAACTGTAGGGCGGATGCCTTTCCAGCGAGAACGTCCTGCTTTACCGATGTTGATCAGTTCGTGTTGTTCGTTACCCACTTGACCGATAGAAGCACGGCAAGCAGAAAGGATCATGCGAACTTCACCGGAGTTCAGACGTACAAGAACGTATTTTCCTTCTTTACCAAGAACTTGAGCAGATGTTCCAGCTGAACGTACCAGCTGTCCGCCTTTTCCAGGTTTCAATTCAATGTTGTGCACGACTGTACCAACAGGGATGTTGATCAGTGGAAGTGCGTTACCTACTTTAATGTCAGCTTCTGGTCCTGACATGATTTCAGTTCCTACTTGAAGGCCCTTAGGAGCCAGGATGTAGCGTTTTTCTCCGTCTACATAGTTAATTAGAGCAATGTTAGCTGAACGGTTTGGATCGTACTCAACTGTAGCAACGCGTCCAGGTATACCATCTTTATCGCGTTTGAAGTCGATAATACGGTATTGGCGTTTATGTCCGCCGCCTTGATGACGTACAGTTAATTTACCTTGGTTGTTACGTCCGCCTTTTTTGTGAAGCGGAGAAAGCAAGGATTTTTCCGGCTGATCTGTTGTGATTTCTGCGAAATCAGAAGTTGTCATGCCGCGACGTCCGTTAGAGGTCGGTTTGTACTTTTTAATCGCCATTTTGAATTTCCCTCCTTCTTTTCACAAATAATTAAGCTTCAAAAATTTCGATTTCTTTGCTGTCTTCAGTAAGCTTGACAATCGCTTTTCTGCGTTTGTTCGTCATACCAGAGTAGCGGCCGACACGTTTGAATTTCCCTTTGTAGTTCATGATGTTGACTTTTTCAACTTTCACTCCAAAGATTTGTTCAACAGCGTCTTTCACTTCTGTTTTGTTAGCTTTTACGTCTACTTCAAACGTGTATTTTTTTTCAGTCATTAAATCAGCAGAACGTTCAGTAATGACGGGGCGCTTTAGAACATCACGAGGATCTTTCATTATGCAAGCACCTCCTCTACTTTTTCAACCGCTGCTTTCGTCATCACAAGCTTCTCGTGACCGACAACATCGAGGACGTTGATTCCGTTAGCTTCAACAACAGTAACTCCTGGAAGGTTGCGAGCAGATAGTTCAACTGTCTCGTTTGCATCCGCAGTTACGATTAAAGCTTTCTTCTCGATAGACAGACCTTTAAGGATAGCTGCCATTTCTTTTGTTTTAACCGCATCAAGATTAAGATCTTCAAGAACGATCAAGTTGTTGTCATTCACTTTAGAAGACAATGCTGATTTGATAGCCAAGCGGCGAACTTTTTTCGGTAATTTATATGCATAGCTGCGTGGTGTAGGACCGAATACGATACCACCTCCGCGCCATTGCGGTGAACGGATAGACCCTTGACGAGCACGGCCGGTACCTTTTTGACGCCAAGGTTTGCGACCTCCGCCACGTACTTCCGAACGATTTTTTACTTTATGAGTTCCTTGACGTAAGGAAGCTCTTTGCATAAGAATAGCGTCGAATACTACGCTCTCATTTGGCTCAATTCCAAATACAGAGTCGTTTAATTCGATATCACCAGCAGTAGAACCGTTTTGGTTATATAAAGCTACTTTTGGCATGATCAATTTCCTCCTTTCCTAAGAGAATTATTTAGTTTTAACAGCACTTTTAACAGTGACTAGAGATTTTCTTGCA
The DNA here is from genome assembly GCF_030449715.1 of Bacillus sp. LB7. Taxonomy (NCBI): domain Bacteria; kingdom Bacillati; phylum Bacillota; class Bacilli; order Caryophanales; family Bacillaceae; genus Bacillus; species Bacillus sp. LB7. The sequence continues at coordinate 34,247 of NZ_JASGCA010000020.1, read as the reverse complement.
CCAGGAACGTTACCTTTAACTAAAAGAAGGTTGCGTTCTGCATCCACTTTTACGATTTCAAGGTTTTGAACGGTAATTTGCTCTCCGCCCATACGACCAGGCAACAGTTTACCTTTGAATACACGGTTAGGGTCTACAGGTCCCATTGAACCAGGACGACGATGGTAGCGGGAACCGTGAGACATAGGTCCGCGAGATTGTCCGTGGCGTTTAATAGCACCTTGGAAACCTTTACCTTTCGATGTTCCTGTTACATCAATAACTTCTCCGTTAGAGAAAATATCAACTTTGACTTCCTGACCAACTTCATACGCATCCATATCCACTCCGCGTAATTCCTTAACGAAGCGCTTAGGTGCAGTTTCCGCTTTTGCGACGTGTCCTTTTTCCGGTTTGTTGGCAAGCTTTTCACGCTTGTCGTCAAAACCGATTTGAATCGCTTCATAGCCGTCGTTTTCAGTAGTTTTCTTCTGAAGTACAACGTTAGGAGCAGCTTCAATAACAGTTACCGGAATAAGATCACCGTTTTCTGCGAAAACTTGCGTCATACCAATTTTTCTTCCTAAGATTCCTTTGGTCATTCGTCACACCTCCTATAAAAATCATTCTATATTTTAGATTAAAGTTTAATTTCGATATCGACACCAGATGGTAAATCTAATCGCATTAAAGCGTCGACAGTTTGTGGTGTTGGGTTCACAATGTCGATCAAACGTTTATGTGTACGCATTTCAAACTGTTCACGAGAATCTTTGTATTTGTGCACCGCACGAAGGATTGTGTAAACTGATTTCTCAGTTGGCAACGGAATCGGACCAGAAACGCTGGCTCCGGAACGTTTAGCCGTTTCAACAATCTTCTCAGCAGATTGATCAAGGATTCTATGATCATACGCTTTTAAACGAATACGAATTTTTTGTTTTGCCATTATTTTCCCTCCTTTTCGCCTACTTACATTAGACAATTCTCCGTGAGAAAAACCTGAATCACCTTGCCATGGCAAAGCGGCCGGGTGTGTCAGCAACCTCTCACTTCATCGCAGTCAAAGACCAACATGCACTATTATACAAAATTTATAGGCATGATGCAAGGTAATATTAAATATTACCGGCTTTTGCACACTTTTTTTATTATACAGATTCAAGCAGTGTTAATCAAGAGCTTACAGGCGGAAAATAAATCCCTTTATAATAACGACGTAAATAAAAAACGAGACCCGGCTGGATCTCGTTTTTTTATTTTATAAGTATTATTCAGTGATAGAAGAAACTACGCCAGAACCAACTGTACGTCCGCCTTCACGGATAGAGAAGCGAGTTCCGTCTTCAATCGCGATTGTTGAAATCAATTCAACAGTCATTTCGATGTTGTCTCCAGGCATAACCATTTCTACGCCTTCAGGAAGCTGAATGATACCCGTTACGTCAGTTGTACGGAAGTAGAACTGAGGACGGTAGTTAGAGAAGAATGGAGTGTGACGTCCGCCTTCTTCTTTAGAAAGAACGTAAACTTCAGCTTTGAATTTTTTGTGCGGAGTGATTGTACCTGGTTTAGCAAGTACTTGACCGCGTTGGATATCTTCACGAGATACACCGCGAAGAAGTGCACCGATGTTGTCACCAGCTTCAGCGTAATCAAGAAGCTTACGGAACATTTCAACACCTGTAACAGTTGTTTTACTGTTTTCTTCTTGAAGACCGATGATTTCAACTTCGTCACCGACTTTAACTTGTCCGCGCTCAACGCGTCCAGTTGCAACTGTTCCACGACCTGTGATTGAGAATACGTCCTCAACAGGCATCATGAACGGTTTGTCAGTATCGCGCTCTGGAGTTGGGATGTATTCATCAACCGCATCCATCAATTCGAAGATTTTAGCTTCGTATTCAGCGTCACCTTCAAGAGCTTTAAGAGCTGAACCTTTGATAACTGGTACATCGTCACCAGGGAACTCATACTCAGAAAGAAGATCGCGAACTTCCATTTCAACTAGCTCAAGAAGCTCTTCGTCGTCTACCATGTCGCATTTGTTCAAGAATACTACGATGTATGGCACACCTACGTTACGAGAAAGAAGGATGTGCTCACGAGTTTGTGGCATTGGGCCGTCAGCAGCAGAAACAACAAGGATCGCACCGTCCATTTGCGCAGCACCAGTGATCATGTTTTTAACATAGTCAGCGTGTCCTGGGCAGTCAACGTGTGCATAGTGACGGCTGTCAGTTTCGTACTCAACGTGTGCAGTAGAGATTGTGATACCGCGCTCACGCTCTTCTGGAGCACCGTCGATTTGGTCGTATGCCATAGCAGTACCTTTACCAGATTTCTTATGAAGCACAGTAGTGATAGCAGCTGTTAATGTAGTTTTACCATGGTCAACGTGTCCAATTGTACCAATGTTGGCATGTGATTTGGAACGGTCGAATTTTTCTTTAGCCATTCTGAAAATCCTCCTTAAAAAGGTTAGTTTTTGTTATATAGAGTGATAGAAAGTGAAAGCAATATTTCACTTTCTCATCTTACAATAGTATTTATACTTTAATGAAGAGGCAAAATCAATTATTCACCTTGATTTTTTTTGATGATCTCATCAGCGATGCTCTTAGGCACTTCTTCGTAGTGGTCAAAGACCATTGTGAACGTACCGCGTCCTTGTGTGTTTGAACGGAGAGCCGTAGCGTAACCGAACATTTCAGAAAGTGGAACCATTGCGCGAACAACTTGAGCGTTTCCGCGTCCTTCCATACCTTCTACGCGACCGCGGCGTGATGTAATATCACCCATGATGTCTCCCATGTATTCTTCTGGGATAACGACTTCAACTTTGGAGATCGGCTCAAGAATAACCGGGTTACACTTGCTTGCCGCGTTTTTAAGCGCCATTGAAGCAGCGATTTTAAACGCCATTTCGTTTGAATCGACGTCATGGTAAGAACCGTCAAACAGCTTCGCTTTGATGTCAATAACAGGGTAACCTGCGACGACACCGTTTTGAAGTGAATCTTCAAGTCCTGCTTGAACAGCCGGAATGTATTCACGAGGAACGACACCACCGACGATTGCGTTTTCGAACTCAAAGCCTTTTCCTTCTTCGTTTGGAGAGAATTCGATCCAAACGTGTCCGAACTGTCCGCGTCCACCGGACTGACGTACGAATTTACCTTCAACTTGCGCGCTCGCACGGAATGTTTCACGATACGCAACTTGAGGAGCACCGACGTTGGCTTCAACTTTAAATTCGCGTTTCATACGGTCAACGATGATATCAAGGTGAAGCTCACCCATACCGCCGATGATCGTTTGACCTGTTTCAGGGTCAGTATGCGCACGGAATGTTGGATCCTCTTCAGCCAATTTAGCCAGTGCAGTAGACATTTTGTCTTGGTCAGCCTTAGATTTAGGCTCGATTGCAACGTGGATAACAGGCTCAGGGAATTCCATAGATTCAAGAATAACAAGGTTTTTCTCGTCGCAAAGCGTGTCCCCTGTAGTCGTGTCTTTCAAACCTACAGCAGCAGCGATATCCCCTGCGTACACAGTAGAGATTTCTTCACGGCTGTTGGCGTGCATTTGCAGGATACGGCCGACGCGCTCACGTTTGCCTTTTGTTGAGTTTCTTACGTATGAACCGGAATCAAGTGTTCCTGAGTACACACGGAAGAACGTCAATTTACCAACGTAAGGGTCAGTCATAACTTTAAATGCAAGTGCTGAGAAAGGTGCTTCATCAGAAGACTCACGAGTAACCTCTTCCTCAGAATCAGGCAGAGTACCTTTGATTGCTGGTACGTCAGTTGGAGCTGGCAGGTAGTCAAGAACTGCGTCAAGCACTAATTGAACACCTTTGTTTTTGAAAGCTGAACCACAAAGAACCGGATAGAACTCAACGTTACAAGTTCCTTTGCGGATTGCTGCTTTCAGCTCGTCAACTGTGATTTCTTCGCCTTCCAAGTACTTCATCATAAGCTCTTCATCAAGCTCAGCAACAGCTTCAATCAAGCTGGCGCGAAGCTCTTCAGCTTTGTCTTTGTACTCAGCAGGGATTTCACGCGCATCAGAGCGTGTTCCAAGATCATCTTCATAGTAGTACGCAACGTTTTCTACAAGGTCGATGATCCCTTCGAAATTGTCTTCGGCGCCAATCGGTAATTGGATCGCGTGAGCGTTCGCCTCAAGACGGTCTTTAAGAGTTCCTACAGAGTAAAGGAAGTCCGCACCCGTTTTGTCCATCTTGTTGACAAATACGATACGAGGTACTCCGTAAGTTGTTGCCTGACGCCAAACTGTTTCAGTTTGCGGCTCAACGCCTGATTGTGCGTCAAGAACGGCAACGGCACCATCAAGTACGCGCAGGGAACGTTCAACCTCAACTGTGAAGTCTACGTGTCCTGGTGTGTCGATGATGTTTACGCGGTAACCTTTCCATTGTGCAGTTGTTGCAGCGGATGTGATTGTGATACCGCGTTCTTGTTCCTGCTCCATCCAGTCCATTTGGGAAGCCCCTTCGTGAGTTTCACCAATTTTATGGATACGGCCTGTGTAGAACAAGATACGTTCAGTTGTTGTCGTTTTACCGGCATCGATGTGAGCCATGATTCCGATATTACGAGTTTTTTCTAAGGAGAACTCTCTTGCCATTGGGTCTTTTCTCCTTCCTTCTTAGGGAATAATATTTTGTCGTTCGAGATTACCAGCGATAGTGAGCGAACGCTTTGTTTGCTTCAGCCATCTTATGAGTATCTTCACGTTTCTTAACAGCAGCACCAGTGTTGTTAGCTGCATCAAGGATTTCGTTAGCTAAACGCTCTTCCATCGTTTTTTCTCCGCGAAGACGAGCGTAGTTTACTAACCAGCGAAGTCCAAGAGTCGTACGGCGTTCAGGACGAACCTCTACAGGTACTTGGTAGTTCGCACCACCTACGCGGCGTGCTTTTACTTCAAGCACTGGCATGATGTTCTTCAATGCTTGTTCGAAAACCTCCATTGCATCGTTGCCGGTACGTTCTTTAATAATATCGAATGACTTGTATAGGATTGTTTGAGCTTTACCTTTTTTACCGTCGATCATCATTTTGTTGATCAAACGAGTAACCAGTTTAGAGTTGTAAAGCGGATCAGGTAAAACGTCTCTTTTTGCTACAGGACCTTTACGTGGCATCTGATTATCCTCCCTTCTCTTGTTACGGGTTTACAGCAAGCAGAGGGATTTCACGGTTCAGCTGCCGGGATCAAACTGACGCTTGGCGCGGTAAGCCTGATGCCCTTAACAGCATTGCCAGAACTCCTTGCTTTTAAAAACCCTTTTATTTGTATTTAAACGGAATTATTTTTTCTTAGGACGTTTTGTACCGTATTTAGAACGGCCTTGTGCACGGTTTTCAACTCCGGCAGTATCAAGTGCGCCACGCACGATGTGGTAGCGTACCCCCGGTAAGTCTTTTACACGTCCACCGCGGATCAATACGACACTGTGCTCTTGCAGGTTGTGTCCGATACCAGGAATGTAGGCCGTAACCTCGATTCCGTTAGTTAAGCGAACACGGGCATATTTACGAAGCGCCGAGTTCGGCTTCTTCGGTGTCATTGTACCGACACGGGTACATACTCCGCGTTTTTGTGGTGAAGATACGTTAGTGTGCTCTTTCTTGAAGCTGTTGTATCCTTTGTTAAGTGCTGGAGACTTAGAAGTTTCAACTTTGCTTACGCGTCCTTTGCGGACTAGCTGATTAATTGTAGGCATTTTGTAATTCCTCCCTTCATCATGTTTTATAACCCACATACCCAGGTGGTTCATTTAAAAGCAAAAAACAATGCCTTTGCATAAAAGCAAAAACAACGAGTACGTTATTGAATAATGGCAACAGCTGCAGCTCCGACTTCAATTCCGCAGGCTTTGCCGAGCTTTTTCATGGACTCTGCCATTGAGACGGGAATCCCTTGTTCATTTGCCAGGTTAATAACATCTGACGTCAGAAAAGGATCAGCGTCTTTTGCTACGACGACTTCCTTAACAGAATTGCGCTTCAGCGCTTTGACTGTCTGCTTCGTACCGATAATAATAGATTGAGCCTGTGATACTTTATCATAAGACATCATATATCCTCCAAAGCAACAGGTTTAAATTGAGCACCTTGGTTATATTATCATCCTGAAAGAAGGATGTCAACATATGATGACAATTTTTAGTGACATCCTTCTTTAGGATTTTTTTATTTATTCAGCCGGAACCATTTCATCAGATGATTGGACTTGCAATACCGGCTTCACTTTACGGTAGTTCAGCATACCCGTTCCAGCAGGAACAAGCTTACCGATGATAACATTCTCTTTTAGGCCGAGAAGCTCATCGCGTTTTCCTTTAATTGCTGCATCTGTCAGGACACGTGTTGTTTCCTGGAATGACGCGGCAGACAGGAAGGAATCCGTTTCAAGCGATGCTTTGGTGATACCGAGAAGCACCGGACGGCCTGTTGCAGGGCGTTTGCCTTCGAGCAGAACTTTTTTGTTCGCTTCGGTAAACTGGTGAATATCGAGCAGCGTGCCTGGCAGCACTTCCGTGTCGCCGGCATCGATGACACGCACTTTGCGAAGCATCTGGCGAACCATAACCTCGACGTGCTTATCCCCGATTTCAACCCCTTGCATACGATAAACCTTCTGCACTTCATGAAGGAGGTATTCTTGCACCGTGGTAATGTCAGTAACTTTCAGAAGCTCTTTCGGGTCGACAGAACCTTCTGTCAGCACCTGACCACGGGAAATTTTCTCTCCTTCAGTGACTTTCAGGCGCGCGTTGTAAGGCGCCGTATATGAACGGCTTTCGACTTCGCCCTGAACGACGATTTCCTGCTGTTTGTCACGCACTTCATTGATTTCAGCTACGACACCGTCAATTTCAGAGATCGTCGCTTGACCTTTAGGGTTTCGCGCTTCAAACAATTCCTGGATACGCGGCAAACCTTGTGTAATATCGTCTCCGGCAACCCCGCCCGTATGGAAGGTACGCATCGTTAACTGTGTACCTGGCTCACCAATGGACTGGGCAGCGATGATTCCGACTGCTTCCCCGACTTCGACGTCGGTTCCTGTTGCCAGGTTGCGGCCGTAGCATCGTTTACATACACCATGTGACGTATTACATGTAAATGCGGAGCGGATCCACACTTGTTCAATGCCTGCTTCGACAATTTCGAGCGCTTTATCTTCGTCGATCAGCTCGTTTTCATCCACGAGCACTTCCCCTGTTTCCGGATGTTTAACAGGTTTTCTCGCGAATCGGCCGACAAGACGCTCTTCAAGACGTTCGATCACTTCTGTGCCTTCTGTGATCGATTCGGCAAGTATGCCGCGGTCTGTGCCGCAGTCAGTCTCACGAATGATGACGTCTTGGGCTACGTCTACGAGACGGCGTGTCAGGTAACCTGAGTCGGCTGTCTTCAGAGCCGTATCCGCAAGACCTTTACGCGCACCGTGAGTAGAGATAAAGTACTCGAGTACCGTTAAACCTTCGCGGAAACTTGACTTGATCGGAAGTTCGATGATTCGTCCAGCCGGGTTGGCCATCAGACCGCGCATACCCGCAAGCTGCGTAAAGTTTGATGCGTTACCCCGGGCTCCGGAATCACTCATCATGTAGATCGGGTTGATTTCATCCAAGGATTTCATCAGCTTGCCTTGGATCGTATCTTTAGCTGCACTCCAGATGGAAATGACTCGCTCATAACGCTCTTCTTCTGTAATCAGACCGCGTCTGAACTGCTTCATAACGTTATCAACTTTTCCTTGCGCTTCTTCAAGGATTTCCTGTTTGTCGTCCAATACGACGATATCGGAAACACCGACCGTAATTCCGGCTTTTGTGGAATATTTAAATCCAAGGTTTTTCATGCGGTCAAGCATTTTTGATGTTTCTGTAATATGGAATCTTTTGAAGATCTCCGCAATGATTTTACCCAAAATGCCTTTTTTGAACGGCTGGTTGATTTCCTGGTTCTTAATGGCTTCTTTAACATCTGCACCGTAATCCAAGAAGAAACGGTCAGGTGTTTTTTCTTCAATGTTGCTCTTCGTCGGTTCGTTCATGTATGGGAACGACGGCGGAAGAATCTCGTTGAAAATCAGTTTTCCGACAGTTGTAACGAGCAGCTTGGAACGCTGTTCTTCGGTAAATGTTTCATTTTTCAGGGAGTTAACCGCAACGGCTACTCTCGTATGCAAATGAACATATCCGTTTTGATACGCAAGAATCGCTTCATCCGTATCTTTGAAAACCATACCTTCGCCGACTGCTCCTGGGCGTTCTAACGTCAGATAGTAGTTTCCAAGCACCATATCCTGAGACGGCGTAACAACCGGTTTTCCGTCTTTAGGGTTCAGGATGTTTTGCGCGGCAAGCATCAGGATGCGCGCCTCAGCTTGCGCTTCTGCTGATAAAGGAACGTGAACCGCCATTTGGTCACCGTCAAAGTCGGCGTTGTATGCCGTACATACAAGCGGATGAAGACGGATGGCACGGCCTTCGACAAGCGTTGGTTCGAACGCTTGAATACCTAATCTGTGAAGCGTAGGTGCACGGTTGAGAAGCACAGGGTGTTCTTTGATAACTGATTCAAGGACATCCCAGACTTCAGGCTGAACGCGCTCAATTTTACGCTTCGCACTCTTAATGTTGTGGGCAAGACCTTTTTCAACAAGCTCTTTCATGACGAATGGCTTGAACAGTTCCAGCGCCATTTCTTTCGGAAGACCGCATTGATACATTTTCAGGTTCGGACCTACGACAATAACCGAACGGCCTGAGTAGTCAACACGCTTACCGAGAAGGTTTTGACGGAAACGGCCTTGTTTACCTTTCAGCATGTGAGAAAGGGATTTTAACGGTCTGTTTCCCGGACCTGTAACAGGACGGCCTCTGCGTCCGTTATCGATCAGCGCGTCCACGGCTTCTTGAAGCATGCGCTTTTCGTTTTGAACGATAATGCTTGGCGCTCCAAGATCCAAAAGACGTTTTAATCGATTGTTACGGTTGATGACACGGCGGTACAAATCGTTCAGATCGGAAGTTGCAAAACGTCCACCGTCAAGCTGTACCATCGGTCTCAGCTCAGGCGGAATGACCGGAAGAACGTCGAGGATCATCCAGGACGGCTTATTTCCGGAGTTGCGGAATGCTTCCAATACTTCCAAGCGTTTGATCGCACGTGTGCGGCGCTGTCCTTGTGACGTTTTAAGCTCTTCTTTCAGCATATCCACTTCTTTATCGAGGTCGATATCTTGAAGGAGCTTATGAATCGCTTCAGCACCCATTGATGCTTGAAATTTATTTCCGTACTTATCAAGGTACGCCCGGTACTCTTTTTCAGAAAGAAGCTGTTTTTTCTCAAGCGGTGTATTGGCCGGATCTGTTACGACGTAAGAAGCAAAGTAAATGACTTCTTCCAATGCCCGCGGAGACATATCCAGCACAAGACCCATACGGCTCGGGATTCCTTTAAAATACCAGATGTGAGAAACAGGGGCTGCCAGCTCGATATGCCCCATTCTCTCACGACGGACTTTAGCCCGGGTTACTTCAACTCCACAACGGTCGCAGACTACGCCTTTATAACGAACCCGCTTGTACTTTCCGCAGTGGCATTCCCAGTCCTTTTGAGGACCGAAAATGCGCTCGCAGAATAGACCATCTTTTTCAGGTTTCAAAGTACGATAGTTGATTGTTTCAGGCTTTTTCACTTCTCCGTAAGACCATGAACGGATTTTGTCAGGTGAAGCGAGACCGATGTTCATATACTCAAAATTGTTCACATCCAGCAAGGGGCCTACCTCCCTTTTTATCTTCGGGTTATACCCTGTCACTTGCGTATAAAATTCGTTTATTCTTTAGTGACGACATCGCGTTCTGCGTCAGCAGAAACGAATTCTTCGGACTCTTCATCATTCGGCAGAGAGAGCCCTTCGTTTTGTTTCGCGTCTTCGTCGTCTTCCAAGTCTCTCATTTCGATTTCTTCTTCGTCGCTTGATAGGATTTTGACGTCCATACCTAAGCTTTGAAGCTCTTTGATCAATACTTTGAACGATTCCGGAACACCAGGTTCTGGAACATTGTCGCCTTTTACGATGGCTTCGTATGTTTTCACACGGCCTACGACATCATCCGATTTAACAGTCAGGATTTCTTGAAGTGTATATGCTGCACCGTAAGCTTCAAGCGCCCAAACCTCCATCTCTCCAAAACGCTGTCCACCGAACTGCGCTTTACCTCCGAGAGGCTGCTGGGTAACGAGTGAGTAAGGACCTGTAGAACGCGCGTGCAATTTGTCGTCAACCATGTGAGCCAATTTGATCATGTACATGATACCGACAGACACCCGGTTGTCAAACGGCTCCCCAGTTCGGCCGTCGTAAAGGACTGTCTTTGCGTCCCTTGACATGCCGGCTTCTTCAAGCGTTTCCCACACATCTTCTTCGCGGGCACCGTCAAATACCGGCGACGCGACATGCAGGCCGAGACGGCGTGCAGCCATACCAAGGTGCAGCTCCAACACCTGCCCGATGTTCATACGCGATGGTACGCCCAGCGGGTTTAACATGATGTCAATCGGTGTTCCGTCAGGCAGATACGGCATATCTTCCTCCGGAAGGATTTTCGAAATAACACCTTTGTTACCGTGGCGTCCGGCCATTTTGTCCCCTTCAGAAATTTTACGCTTCTGAACGATGTAAACGCGGACGAGCTGGTTAACGCCCGGAGGCAGTTCGTCTCCGTCTTCGCGGTTGAACACTTTTACATCAAGGATGATACCGCCGCCTCCGTGAGGTACACGCAGCGACGTATCGCGGACTTCACGCGCTTTTTCGCCGAAGATGGCGTGAAGCAGGCGCTCTTCTGCTGTAAGCTCTGTAACACCTTTAGGCGTTACTTTACCAACAAGAAGATCTCCGTCTTTTACTTCAGCACCGACACGGATAATTCCGCGTTCATCGAGGTTGCGAAGAGCGTCTTCACCGACGTTTGGAATATCGCGTGTGATTTCTTCAGGTCCGAGTTTTGTATCCCGGGCCTCTGATTCGTATTCCTCAATATGAATAGACGTGTATACGTCGTCTTTTACAAGGCGTTCGCTCATGATGATGGCATCCTCATAGTTGTAGCCATCCCATGTCATAAAGCCGACCATGACGTTGCGTCCAAGGGCAAGCTCACCTTTTTCCATAGACGGACCGTCAGCTAAAATTTCACCTTTTACAACCTCATCACCGACGCTTACGATCGGACGCTGGTTGTAGCAAGTTCCCTGGTTGGAACGAACAAACTTCAGCAGGCTGTATTTATCAAGGTTTCCTTTGACTTTCTGGCCGTCGACTTCTTCATAGCGGCGCACCCAGATGTTTTTCGCTTCCACCCGTTCAACGATTCCAGGATGACGGCAAATAACAGCGGCACCGGAGTCTTTTGCAGATACATACTCCATTCCGGTTCCGACGATCGGAGATTCAGGCTGCATAAGAGGTACAGCCTGCCGTTGCATGTTCGCTCCCATCAGGGCGCGGTTTGAGTCATCGTTTTCCAAGAAAGGAATACATGCAGTCGCGGCAGAGACAACCTGTTTAGGCGAAACGTCCATATAGTCGACGCGGTCTTTCGGAACAACGGTGTTCTCCCCTCTGAAACGGGCGACGATGCTGTCATCCACAAAAGATCCGTCATCATTCAGACGTGCGTTAGCCTGGGCAACGACATAGTTGTCTTCTTCATCTGCTGTCAAGTAATCGATTCTCGGCGTTACTTTTCCAGTCTCAGGGTCAACGCGGCGATACGGTGTTTCGATGAAGCCGAAACGGTTCACTTTCGCGAATGAAGAAAGCGAGTTGATCAAACCGATGTTTGGACCCTCAGGAGTTTCAATCGGACACATCCGGCCGTAGTGGGAATAGTGAACGTCACGGACTTCCATTCCGGCACGCTCACGGGTCAAACCGCCCGGTCCGAGCGCTGACAGACGGCGCTTATGCGTCAGCTCAGCAAGCGGATTCGTCTGATCCATAAACTGAGAAAGCTGCGAGCTTCCGAAAAACTCTTTGATTGATGCGATGACAGGGCGAATATTGATCAGCTGCTGTGGCGTGATCGTGTTTGTATCTTGAATAGACATTCTTTCACGAACAACACGCTCCATTCTGCTTAAACCGATACGGAATTGGTTTTGCAGAAGCTCTCCCACTGAACGGAGACGGCGGTTTCCTAAATGGTCGATATCGTCGGTATCGCCCACTCCGTGAAGCAGGTTAAAGAAATAGCTGATGGAAGAGATAATATCAGAAGGTGTAATATTTTTAACGCCTTCTTCAATATAAGCATTTCCAATCACATTGATCGTCTGCTCCCCTTCTTGATCTGTAGGGGCATAAATTTTAATAGACTGAAGCGTCACTTCATCTTCGACAACTCCGCCGTTCGGATACAGCTTTTTAAAACCGATTCCGTTTTCAAGGTACGGCAGGACTTTGTCAAGCGTTCTTCTGTCTAAAATCGCGCCTTTTTCGGCAAGAATTTCGCCTGTTTCAGGATCGATCAGCGTTTCAGCAAGCCGCTGATTAAACAGTCTGTTTTTGATGTGAAGCTTTTTATTAATTTTATAACGTCCTACACTTGCAAGGTCATATCTTTTCGGATCAAAGAACCTTGAATCAAGCAGGCTTTTTGCGTTTTCTACTGTAGGCGGCTCTCCTGGACGAAGACGCTCGTAGATTTCAAGAAGCGCTTTATCGGTGTTTTCCGTATTATCTTTATCAAGCGTATTGCGTAAATACTCGTTTTCACCGACGAGATCAATGATCTCTTGGTCAGATCCGAAGCCAAGAGCACGCAAAAGAACCGTAACCGGCAACTTACGTGTGCGATCGATGCGTACATAAACAACATCTTTCGCATCAGTCTCGTATTCTAACCATGCGCCACGGCTTGGAATGACAGTCGCGGTAAAACCTTTCTTACCGTTTTTGTCTACTTTACCACTAAAATATACACTTGGAGAACGAACGAGCTGAGATACAATGACCCGTTCCGCACCGTTGATAATAAAGGTTCCAGTGTCTGTCATAATAGGGAAATCACCCATGAAGACATCCTGATCCTTTACTTCACCGGTCTCTTTGTTGATTAAGCGGACTTTAACACGCAGCGGAGCTGAGTAGGTCACGTCGCGCTCTTTTGATTCTTCTACCGGATACTTAGGCTCGCCCAAGCTGTAGTCGATAAATTCCAGAGAGAGGTTACCAGTGAAATCCTCAATTGGCGATATGTCTTGAAACATCTCTCTAAGACCCTCATCAAGAAACCACTGATAAGAAGAGGTTTGAATTTCAATGAGATTTGGTAATTCTAACACTTCGCTAATGCGTGCATAGCTTCTGCGCTGGCGGTGTCGTCCATACTGAACTAGTTGACCTGTCAACTGATTCACCCCTCAAATCATGCGTAATATATGTGTAACAAGCATTTCTTCCGCAAATATGTAAGAAATACTTTTACAAGACAAAAGAAAAAAGGGTTTCTAATTTAGAAAACCACATCCAAAAACAAAATACCGATTTTATTAGTGTTCCCAAAAATGTATATTTTATACAAACCTAGGCGTTTCTTAAAAACAGCAGCAAAATATATACATTGGCATTTTATAATATTAACATAGCTGAAAATCCGAGTCAAACTTTTTTTGCTTTGATGATATAGTACCCTTTCTTTTTGTGAACGACTTCAACGTCCTCAAAAAGTTCTTTTAATTTTTCAATGGCAGAAGGCCCGCCTTGTTTTTTCTGAATGACGACCCACAACTCTCCTGAAGGCCGCAAATGTTCAGCGCTTTTTTCAAAGATGGCGTGCACAGTTTTTTTCCCGGCGCGTATAGGGGGATTAGTAATAATAGAAGCGAATTTTTTTGCAGGTTCGACGTTGGCAAACAGATCACTCTGATAGATCTTTGTGTTGTCGATCTGATTATTTAACGCGTTTTCCTTCGAAAGTTCGACAGCTCTTTCATTAACATCGATCATGTGAACCATTCGATCTTCGAAATCCGCCGCAAGCGAAAGACCAATCGGGCCATAGCCGCAGCCTACATCCAAAAAATCACCTTCTGTATCCGGTTCCCGGAAAGCTTCAATCAGCAGTCTTGAGCCAAAGTCCACTTCTCTTTTTGAAAAAACTCCGCTGTCGCTGATAAAAGTAAACGCCCGGTTTCTCAAGCGAAATGCCCACGTTGATCTGCTGCTTTTTGCTGAAGGTTTTTCCGAATAATAATGGTCAGTCATCACAGAACCTCCTCAGGTGGTGAACTCTCCAGATATCTTGAAACAAGATGGCGTATCTTATGCGGAAGGGACTACAATTAATTAGCAAAGAAAAAGCCCGCTTTTAAAAGCGAGCTTTCCCCTAAAGATTAGGTGAAGATTACTTAACTTCTACAGAAGCGCCAACTTCTTCAAGTTTAGCTTTAAGCTCTTCAGCTTCTTCTTTCGCAATACCTTCTTTAAGAGGTTTTGGAGTGTTGTCAACAAGTTCTTTAGCTTCTTTCAAGCCAAGACCAGTGATTTCACGAACAACTTTGATAACTTTGATTTTTTGATCTCCTGCACCAGCAAGAACAAGATCAAATTCAGTTTTTTCTTCAGCAGCACCGCCTGCAGCAGCTCCGCCAGCTACAGCTACAGGAGCAGCAGCAGTTACGCCAAATTCTTCTTCGATTGCTTTTACTAAGTCGTTCAGTTCAAGTACAGTTGCTTCTTTAACGGAAGCAATGATTTCTTCGATATTTAAAGCCATTTGTAATTCCTCCATTTTGTTTTATTTTTTAGATACTGATGCTATTAAGCGCCTTGTTCTTCCTTTTGTTCTGCAACAGCTTTAGTTGCAAGAGCAAGGTTGCGAACTGGAGCTTGAAGTACGCTAAGCAACATAGAAAGCAAGCCTTCGCGAGATGGAAGTTCAGCAAGAGCTTTCACTTCTTCAACTGTAGACACTTTGCCTTCGATTACGCCCGCTTTGATTTCAAGAGCTTCGTGCTTTTTAGCAAACTCGTTAAGAACTTTAGCTGGAGCGACAACATCTTCAGTGCTGAATGCAATCGCATTCGGTCCTGTTAAGAAATCGTTCAAACCATCAAGTTCAGCTTGTTCAACCGCACGGCGAGTCATCGTGTTTTTGTACACTTTGAACTCAACGTTAGCTTCGCGAAGCTGTTTACGAAGTTCTGTTACTTCAGCTACGTTAAGGCCGCGATAGTCAACGATGATCGTTGATTTACTTTCTTTCAGTTTAGAAGTAATTTCTTCAACAACAACTTTTTTTGTTTCAATTGCGCTGCTCATGGTTACACCTCCTGTAAGATTCATCTGTGTAACACTTATACCGTTCGGTGATCACGTTCTTTAACGACATGTTCCATATAAAAAGCCTCCATTCGACATGGAGGCTGTATATACAAGCATACGTAACGCTAGAGCTGTGATATATATACACCTCGGTAGGAGATTAAGCCTTATCGGCACCTACTGTCTACGGTATAAATGGACATATTTTATTTTTACAACGTTTTGAATTATATCAGAACGTCTTATCAAAAGTCAATATTATTTTACGTTGAAAGTTGAAGGGTCCACTTTGATTCCAGGTCCCATTGTAGATGTAACAGAAACGTTTTTCACGTATACACCTTTAGCAGCAGCAGGTTTCGCTTTCAAAATTGTGTCGTACATTGTCGCGAAGTTTTCTACAAGCTTGCCTTCTTCGAATGACACTTTTCCGATTGGAACGTGGATGTTTCCTGCTTTATCAACGCGGTATTCAACTTTACCCGCTTTGATTTCGTTGACTGCCTTTTCAACTTCGAAAGTAACCGTTCCTGTTTTAGGGTTTGGCATAAGACCTTTTGGTCCAAGCACGCGTCCGATTTTACCGACTTCACCCATCATGTCAGGAGTCGCAACGATTACATCAAAATCAAACCAGCCTTGCTGAATTTTGTTGATGTAATCAGAATCGCCTACGTAGTCTGCACCAGCAGCTTCTGCTTCTTTCGCTTTTTCGCCCTTAGCGAAAACAAGAACGCGCTGAGTTTTGCCTGTTCCGTTTGGAAGTACAACTGCACCGCGGATTTGCTGGTCGTTTTTACGAGGGTCAACACCTAAACGGAATGCCGCTTCAACAGTGGCATCGAATTTAGCTGTGTTTGTTTTTTTCACAAGCTCAATCGCTTCGTTTACGTCGTAAGCTTTTGTACGCTCTACAAGCTTGGCAGCTTCGACGTATTTTTTACCTTTTTTAGCCATTTTAAAATTTCCTCCTTAGTGGTTTTAGCGGAATAACCTCCCACGAATAAGGGTTGCGAACTTGTCTGATCCAAACTCGCAACCCAGCAAAGAGACAAAAATTAGTCTTCGATCACAATACCCATACTGCGGGCAGTTCCTTCAACCATACGCATAGCCGCTTCAACATCTGCCGCATTTAAGTCAGGCATTTTTGTTTCGGCGATTTCACGTACTTTATCGCGTTTAACGGTTGCGACTTTATTACGGTTAGGCTCACCAGAACCTGACTCAATTCCAGCCGCTTTTTTAAGCAATACAGCAGCAGGCGGAGTTTTTGTGATAAATGTAAATGAACGGTCTTCGTAAACCGAAATTTCTACAGGAATGATCAGACCAGCTTGGTCAGATGTACGAGCGTTAAACTCCTTACAGAATCCCATGATGTTAACACCGGCTTGACCCAATGCAGGACCAACTGGCGGAGCTGGATTCGCTTTTCCAGCAGGAATTTGCAATTTTACAACTTTAACTACTTTTTTAGCCACGAGACACACCTCCTTAAGTCCGTGATGTGGTAATAGGGTGAACCCTCCCACTCAAGGTCTCATTCTTTATATGAATGATGAAAATATCAAGCTAGCTGCCTTGACGTTTTTGCCAAGACGCACCTTTGTATATTATCACTTTTATATAGTGATTTCAAGCGCTTTTCCATTACAATTTGTCAACTTGAGTAAATTCGAGCTCAACCGGGGTCTCTCTTCCGAACATATTAACAAATACTTTGACTTTATTTTTGTCATGGTCGATCTCTTCAATCGTCCCTGTGAAATCAGCAAACGGGCCATCGATCACCTTGACTGTTTCTTTCAATTCAAAGTCGATTTCTGTTTTTCTTTCTTCAAGCCCCATCCGCTTCAGGATTTTTTCCGCTTCACCCGGAAGCAGCGCAGTCGGCTTTGAACCTGATCCGGCTGAACCGACAAACCCGGTCACGCCCGGCGTATTTCGAACAACATACCAGGAATCATCCGTCATGACTAGTTCGACAAGTACATACCCAGGGAATACTTTCTTTTTAACGACTTTTTTCTTGCCGTTTTTAATATCTGTTTCTTCCTCTTCAGGTACAACGACGCGGAATATCTTATCCTGCATCCCCATCGATTCCACCCGTTTTTCCAAGTTCGCCTTTACTTTATTTTCATAGCCGGAGTACGTATGAACCACATACCATTTCTTTTCCATTCTCATTCAGGACCCTTTCAGTCCTTCCCTCCCCACACCTTAAAAGTTTTTGGCCGTACCTTTTGGTCGTACCGGGAAACTGACACTTTCTTTTATACGAGCCTCATATTTTGAAACAATGAAAAAACCCGTTAAACGGGTTTTTTGGCAAGTCATATTTAGATCTATTATAACACGTTATGCTGATCATTATTCAACTATTAAACGAATTAATTGCGTAATACCCGAATCGATGAGTGCAAAAAAGATGGCGAAAAAGATAACGGTGGTGATAACAGTGATCGTATAGCGCGTTAGTTCTTTTCCTTTAGGCCAGGTGACCTTTTTCATTTCTTTTCCGACATTCTTTAAAAATTTGATAATACCCATGGTAAGAAACCTCCACAACCTAAAAACAAAAACGCCTATTTTGTTTCCAGATGTACTGTATGTGAATTGCAGTTATTGCAGTATTTCTTTACTTCGAGCCGTTCAGCCAAAGCTGCGGAGCTTTTCATTGTCGTATAATTACGATTTCCGCAATTTTTGCAGGCTAACGTTACTTTTTTCTTCATGTTTACACCTTTTTCTGGACGATCATTTCCTAAGTAACATATCACAGTCATAAAATGACTGTCAATATGCCATAAGCATTGGCTACAAGCTGATTTCGCGGAGCTCCAGGTACTTTTCAAGCTTTCTTTTGACGCGCTGGAGCGCATTATCGATCGATTTTACATGGCGGTTTAGTTCTTCGGATATTTCCTGATAGGATCTTCCGTCGAGATAGAGCGCAAGAACTTTTCTTTCTAAATCACTAAGCAATTCTCCCATTTTCAGCTCGATATCATCGAATTCTTCCTGATTGATGATCAGCTCTTCAGGATTCATGACCTTTGCTCCGGAAATCACGTCGAGAAGCGTCCGGTCTGATTCCTCGTCATAAATGGGCTTGTCCAGCGACACATAAGAATTGAGCGGAATATGTTTCTGGCGAGTAGCTGTTTTGATAGCGGTAATAATTTGGCGGGTAATGCATAATTCTGCAAAAGCTTTGAATGAAGTCAGCTTGTCCTCTCTAAAATCACGGATAGATTTGTAGAGTCCAATCATGCCTTCCTGAACGATATCTTCCCGATCAGCCCCGATTAAGAAGTAGGATCTTGCTTTTGCCCTTACAAAATTACGGTACTTTGTAATCAAGTAATCTAACGCATCACTGTCTCCGACATGAACCATTTCAATGACCTGCTCGTCTTCCAACTGGCAAAAACGTTCTTTGCTGAACTGTTCTTTGCTGAATTTTCCCTGGTTGTTTTGTAAGTTCACTCCGATCCCCCCGACCGCACGTAGATAGAAATATTATACAGTAATGGACAAAAAAGCGTCAACCTAATCCAAGTCGCCACGCCGCCATTTTTCGAAGATCTTCAAGACGTCTTCTGACAATGGAATTTTCCCCGCGGGACGTTCTGAGGTGATTTGTTTCACCCTTTTTTCGATTTGCCTTTCGATCGCTTCGACTTCCCTGAGCAGCTCCCTGGCTGATTTGCGCAGGGCCCCTTGGCCGAAAATCGCCCATTGCTCTGTGTAGTCGGATGTGGCAACATGGAGTTGCGTCTGAATATTATCCAAGTCTGACACCAGTTTCTCGATCCGTTCATCAGCCGTTTCATTTTCCCTTGTGAATATCACTTCTACGCGATGATTGACCTTCTTTTTCTCGATTCCTTTAACGAGATGCGCATCAAAGACAACGATTACCCGAAACCCAGTATACGATTGATATTCCGCCATCTTCTGTATCAACAGATCCCTTGCTTCTTCAAAACTGTTTTCTTTTAAATCTTTCAACTGAGGCCATGCCCCAATCATGTTATAACCGTCGACCAACAGGATGTCCATTCCGTCTATTCTCCCAGAGGGCTTCGTTTCCGGTACACTTCATACATCAGGAGACCAGCTGCGACTGAGGCGTTCAGGGACGTGACTTTTCCCGCCATCGGCAGGCGGATGAGAAAATCACATTTCTCTTTAACAAGCCTTCCCATGCCTTTTCCTTCGCTGCCGATGACAAGCGCAAGCGGCATATTTCCATCGAGCGACCTGTAGTCCTGTTGTCCAGACGCATCGGTACCGACTACCCAAATGCCCCGTTGCTTCATTTCTTCCAGGGTTCGCGACAGGTTGGTCACTTTGACGACCGGAATATGTTCGATGGCTCCTGTCGAGGCTTTGGCGACAGTCGTCGTAAGGCCGACCGCACGCCTCTTCGGAATGATGATGCCATGAGCCCCTACCGCATCTGCGGTGCGCATAATAGAGCCCAGATTGTGCGGATCCTCAATTTCGTCTAAAACGAGGATAAACGGCTGTTCATTTTGGTCTTCGGCCTTTTGATACAGATCATCCAGCTCGGCATACTCGTAAGCCGCGACCTGAGCGACGACGCCCTGATGCTGTCCGGAAACCATTTGATCGAGTTTTTTTCTTGGGACATAATGAATCGTGATGCCTTTTTTGGCGGCGAGTTCAACGACTTGCTGAGCCTGTCCCTTCACTGTGTTTTCCGCCATCCACAGCTTATACAATTCCCGGCCGGACTTTAATGTTTCGATGACCGCGTTTTTTCCTATGACGTAATCATGCTGCTGACTCATTTGACTTCCTCCCTGCCATCCCGTTTTTCCAGCGCTGCTTTGATGAGTTCATTAAGCCTATCTTCCCTGTTCTCAAGAAAAAGATACCCGATAACCGCCTCAAAAGCCGTACTGTAACGATATGTTTGAACATCCGTATTTTTCGGTACCGTTCCGGATTTGGCATTCCGTCCTCTTCTCAGCACAGCTTGTTCTTCCTCGGTGAAAAATTCCTGCTCCTCAAGCGCAAACAGCATGCTTGCCTGCGACTTGGCGGAGACATAGCGCCTCGACTGCCTGTGCAGATCATTGGGCCTTGTCATGCCTTGCTTTAAGAGGTGATGCCTGACGTATATCTCCAATACGGCATCACCCATGTAAGCAAGCGCCAAACCATTCAGCTGTTTGGCGTCTTTAATGGATTCCAAATTCATGTTTACGATTCTCCTCTTTTCCAGCGCGTACCCTGTGGAGTGTCCTCCAGGATAATGTTCATGCTTTTCAGCTGGTCGCGAATCTGGTCAGATGTTGCAAAGTCACGGTTTCTGCGGGCTTCATTCCGCTTCTCGATCAGTTCTTCAATGTCCTTATCCAAAAGTTCCTGTTCCTTGAGGGAGAAGCCGAGCACTGAGCAGATCTCGTCAAACAGCTGCAGAAACGCCTGAATGACATGTTCTGAAGTATTCTTTTCCTGCAGATAGTAGTTGGCGTGTTTGGCCAGATCAAACAGGACGGAAATTGCATTCGCTGTATTGAAATCATCATCCATTGCCGTTTCGAAGGCTTTTCGCTGCTCTTCGATTTTTCCAAGCCATTCTGAATCGCCCTCTGTTAAATTTGTACTGCTTTTCAGGCGATGCTGCAAATTGCTATAAGCCGTTTTTAGACGCCCAAAAGCGTTTTTTGTGTTCTCGAGAAGTTCGACCGAATAGTTGATCGGATGTCTGTAATGAACAGACAACATGAAAAACCGCAGCACTTGGGGATCATGCTCTTTAATAATGTCATGCACAAGCACAAAGTTGCCGAGCGATTTTGACATTTTCTCATTATCGATATTAATGTAGCCGTTATGAAGCCAATATTTCGCGAAAGGCTTCCCTGTCAATGCTTCCGATTGGGCAATTTCGTTTTCGTGATGCGGGAAGGTCAAATCCTGGCCGCCGGCATGAATATCGATCGAATCGCCCAAATATTTTTTCGCCATCGCAGAGCACTCGATATGCCAGCCGGGACGGCCTTTTCCCCAAGGGCTATCCCAGGAGATTTCGTTATCTTTCGCCGCTTTCCATAATGCGAAATCGAGCGCATCTTCTTTTTTCTCGCCCACTTGAATCCGGGCGCCTGATCTCAGCTCATCGACCGATTGATGCGACAGCTTTCCATAGCCTTCAAACGATCTTGTTTTATAATAAACATCCCCGTCTGCCTCATAAGCATAGCCCTTATTAATCAGCGTCTGAATAAAATCGATGATTTCATCCATGTTTTCAGTGACGCGCGGATGGCAGTCCGCTTTTGTGCAGCCCAGTGAACCGACATCTTCGAAGTATGCCTTAATAAAGCGTTCGGCGATGACAGGCACTTCCTCTCCAAGCTCATTTGCCGCTTTAATTAATTTGTCATCGACATCTGTAAAATTGGAGACGTATTGGACGTCATAGCCTTTGTACTCCAAATACTTTCTGACCGTGTCATAGACGATCGCCGGCCTTGCATTTCCGATGTGGATGTAGTTATATACAGTCGGCCCGCACACATACATTTTGACCTTGCCTTCTTCAAGAGGCACAAACGGCTCTTTTTTTCGTGTGAGAGTATTATACAGTGTTAGTGTCACAGCTCATCTTCCCTTTCTTTTCTCCGGAGCTCTTGTTTCAGCTGCCTGATTTCGTTTTCCAATTCTCTGAAGCGGTCAGCCACCGGATCCGGCAAGTCCTGGTGGTTCAAGTCGCGTCTGATTTTCTTTCCGTTTTGAACGACGACGCGGCCCGGGATGCCGACAACTGTGGAGCATTCAGGCACATCATGCAGGACGACGGAGCCGGCGCCGATTTTCGCGCCTCTTCCGATTGTAATGGATCCAAGCACTTTTGCCCCTGTTGAGATCAGGGCATGATCCTCGATTGTCGGATGCCTTTTGCCTTTTTCTTTCCCAGTTCCCCCAAGCGTCACGCCCTGAAAAACCGTGACATTGTTTCCGATCTCACAGGTTTCGCCGATCACAACCCCCATGCCGTGATCGATGAAAAACCTCCTGCCGATCTTGGCGCCCGGGTGAATTTCGATTCCTGTAAAGAAGCGGGCGATTTGAGAGATCATTCTGGCGATGAAAAACCTTTTTCTTTTATATAAAGCATGTGCAATTCGATGCGCCCATATAGCATGCAAACCTGAATAAGTTAAGATGACTTCAATGTAGCTTCTCGCAGCTGGATCTTGATCAAATACGACGTCTACATCTTCTTTCAGCATTTTAAAGAACACATGATTCCCCCCGTTCCCCGCTTCCTTTGTCTCTATTGTCAAACCATATAAAAAAACGCCTCTGTCTAATGACAGAGACGCTTTTTGACGCGCGGTTCCACTCTGTTTAGAAAACAGCACAGCTGTTTTCTCAACTCTCATCCATAACGGCGGATACCGCCTTTGAATACTTGTTATAAAAACGTTCTTCAAAGGTCTCAAGAGGTGCATTTCTAAAGCCCGGCGCTTAAGTCTTTTCCAGCCGATGAAGACTCTCTCTTTAAAGGCCCTGGCTTTATACTTATCCCTGTCAACGATTTATCTTATTGAATAATGTTATTCAGCCGTTTTAAAACGGTGTCTTTCCCCAATAATTCAATGGACTGAGGCAGTTCAGGACCGTGGGTCTGCCCTGTCGTCGCTACGCGGATCGGCATAAACAGCTTTTTCCCTTTATGTCCTGTTTCTTTTTGAACGGCTTTGATGGATGCCTTGATCTCATCTGCCGTAAACGAGTCAAGCTGCTCAAGCTTTTCGGCAAATACGCGAAGCACTTCCGGAACCTGCTCTTCTTCTAAAACTGTTCTTGCTTCACGATTATACTGGATATCGTCTTTAAAGAACAACTCTGTTAACTCGACGATTTCAGCGCCGTAGCTCAACTGTTCCTGATATAGAGAAATCAGCTTGCGAACCCATTCCTGTTCGCTGCCTGTCAGCTCTTCTGAAACCTTGCCCGCTTTTTGCAAATGCGGAACGGTCAATTCGATCACCTGATCAAGATCAAGTTTTTTCACATACTGGTTGTTGACCCATTTCAGTTTATGCGTATCAAACACCGCTGGTGATTTTGACAAACGGTGTACATCAAATATCTCAATAAACTGATCTTTTGTAAACAGTTCTTCTTCTCCGACCGGCGACCAGCCGAGAAGAGTGATGAAGTTAAACAATGCTTCAGGCAAATAGCCGAGCTCTTCGTACTGTTCGATAAACTGAATGATGGACTCATCCCGTTTGCTCAGTTTTTTGCGATTTTCATTGACGATTAATGTCATATGTCCAAATTCCGGGATTTCCCAGCCGAGGGCGTTGTAAATCATGATCTGCTTCGGCGTATTGGAAATGTGGTCTTCGCCGCGCAGGACATGCGTCATTTTCATTAAATAGTCATCGACAGCTACGGCAAAGTTGTAAGTAGGCGTTCCGTCTTTCTTCACGATAACGAAGTCGCCGATGCCGTCTGTTTCAAAAGAAATTTCTCCTTTGACGATGTCATTGAAGCTGATGACTTCTCCTTGAGGAACTTTAAAGCGGATGCTCGGCTGTCTTCCTTCAGCTTCGAGCTTTTCCTGCTCTTCTTTATTTAAATTGCGGCACTTGCCTGAATAACGCGGCATTTCTCCGCGGGCAGCCTGTTCTTCGCGCTCTTTCTCAAGCTCTTCTTCCGTGCAGTAACATTTGTAGGCAAGCCCTTTTTCAAGAAGCTCCTCGTAATATGTTTTGTAAATGTCGTTTCTTTCAGATTGGCGGTATGGTCCGTATTCTCCGCCGACATCCACGCTTTCATCCCAGTCGATGCCCAGCCATTTTAAATAGTTCAGCTGGCTTTGCTCTCCGCCTTCAATGTTACGCTTCCGGTCCGTATCTTCAATGCGGATGATGAATTTTCCGCCTTGGCTCCGGGCAAACAAATAATTAAAGAGAGCGGTTCTGGCATTTCCGATATGTAAATGGCCTGTTGGGCTCGGCGCATAACGAACCCGAACTTCGTTTCCCATCTGTCTAACTTCCTTTCGTCTCTAGCAGAGTTCAAATTTATTTCCTATTCTATCATCAAATGAACCTGTCTTCAAAATGAATTATGCCTTTTGGAGCAGAACGGAAGCCTGGGCGGCAATTCCTTCGGCTCTTCCCGTAAATCCGAGCTTTTCGGTTGTGGTCGCTTTTACGTTAATTTGGGACATTTCCGCCTCAAGCCCTTCGGCAATTCTGGCTCTCATGTCTTCGATATACGGCGCCATTTTAGGCTTTTGGGCGATGATTGTACAATCCAGATTCCCGAGCGTATAGCCTTTTTCCTTCACAATCATCCAGACGTGACGAAGGAGTTTGAAAGAGTCGGCATCTTTGAACTCAGGGTCGGTATCCGGAAAGTGTTTTCCGATATCGCCCTCGCCGACGGCGCCGAGACATGCATCCGCAATCGTGTGCAAAAGCACATCGGCATCCGAATGTCCGAGCAGGCCTTTTTCGTAAGGAATCGTAATTCCCCCGATAATGAGCGGCCTGCCTTCCACTAGTTGATGGACGTCAAATCCTTGGCCTATTCTAAACATGTTCATTCCTCTTTTCCGCTTCTAATATCGCTTCTGCGACAAGCAAGTCATCCGGGGTCGTCAGCTTGATGTTTTGATAATCCCCTTGAATGATTGCAACCGCACCTCCGGCTTCCTCGACCAGACTGGCGTCGTCCGTACCGAGGAAACCTTTTGCTTCAGCCTCAAGGTGAGCATTCATCAGAATAGAAAGACGAAAAGCTTGTGGGGTTTGAGCGGCCCACAAGCTTGAACGTTCAATCGTTCCGGCTACTTCACCGTCTTGAACGCGTTTGATCGTGTCTTTAACAGGAACGGCAACGATAGCAGCCCCTGTTTCCTTCGCTTTCTCGACAAGCTGTTCGATATATTTCCGTTTAATAAAGGGTCTTGCTCCGTCATGGACGAGGACCGTTTCCTCTTTGCCGGCGGCTTTAATGCCCGCAAATACGCTTTGCTGGCGTTCTCTTCCGCCCGGCACCATCTCGATCGGAGTTGTAAAATGATAGGTTTTTAAAAGGGTTTTGAATTCATCGAATTCCTGTTCATTGATGACAAGAATGATCCTTTTGCAGGCATCATGGTTTTCAAACACCTTTAATGTATGAATAATCACAGGTATTCCTTTCGCCTCGATAAACAGTTTGTTTTTCCCGGCATTCATTCGTTTACCTTGTCCGGCGGCAGGAATGACGACTTCGTAATTCATTTTATTTCTCCCTTTTTCAAAGCGCCTTTTCCAGCAGTTTCGGCTTGGCGAATATCATTCTGCCTGCCGCTGTCTGCAGCACGCTGGTCACGAGCACGTCGATATGTTTGCCGATATAATTTCGCCCTTCTTCCACGACAATCATCGTGCCGTCGTCCAGATAAGCCACGCCCTGATTATGTTCTTTCCCGTCTTTGATGACCTGCACCTTCATTTCTTCTCCCGGAAGCACGACAGGTTTGACGGCGTTGGCAAGGTCGTTGATGTTCAATACGGCAACCTTTTGGAGCTCGCATACTTTGTTCAAATTGAAATCGTTTGTGACGACAACGCCTGAGGTCAATTTCGCCAGTTTGACAAGCTTGCTGTCGACCTCTTGAATATCTTCAAAATCGCCTTCATAAATTTCAACTTTGATATCGAGCTCTTTCTGGATCCGATTTAAAATATCCAGTCCTCTCCGTCCTCTGTTTCGTTTGAGGACGTCTGAAGAGTCGGCGATATGCTGCAGCTCCTCAAGCACAAACTGAGGAATCACAATGACGCCTTCAAGAAATCCGGTCTGACAAATATCAGCAATTCTCCCATCTATAATAACACTTGTGTCTAAAATTTTCAGCTTTTTGTCTTCTTCAGGACGCTCTTCCTCAGCAGAACCTTTTTTCTTTCTCGATGTGAAAAGTGTCAGCATTTCATCCTTTTTCTTGAAACCTACACGGAATCCGAGATAGCCGAGAAATGCGGCCAACACAATCGGAATGACCGTGCTGATCAACTGATAAGGGATGTCTTTTAACGGAATGACGTTGACGATAAGATAAGCGAGCATAAGTCCGAAGATTAATCCCAAAGAGCCGAACAATAAATCTGAGACAGGTGCTTTGATCAAGGAATCCTCAATTTGTTTCACCCAGTTGATGACATGATCCGCACACCAGATGCCCAGAAGAAAAAAGATGATAGCTCCTAAACAAGCGGACGCATACGGGTTTGTTACTAAAGGTATGTCCTGTACATTTAACAGCACAAACAATTCCGGTATGAGAAAAATACCGATAACGCCTCCCAAAATCGCAAAGAACGCTTGAACTATTCGTTTCAACATACCTTCACCTCCTTTAAAATAATCGTTTTAATTTTTATGAATGCAGCTGTTTCAACCGGAAAAAGGGAAAACAAAAAGTAAGAATAATATACCCATAAATTGCAAATTTTAATCACTTTTAGAAATTTTTCTCACAGCTGCCTGTCAGTATAATGTTTCTCCTGAAGTCTCTTTAATCCTTTCTTTATCTTTTGGGCACGAACAGCCCCAATTCCTTCCACTTCATCCAATTCTTTTACATCCGCTTCGATAATGAGCTTTAAATGGCCGAATGCTTCGACAACATTTTCGACGATCGGCATCGGGAGACGGGGGATTTTATGAAGGAGCCTGTAGCCTCTCGGGAAAACGTATTCCTCCATATTCGTAGTTGCTGAATAGCCTAAAAGCTTAAGGAGAATCGAGTCATCCAGCAATTCGAAACTCGACATATCCTGAAGCTGCTTCAACAGGACAAACGGGTCTTTGATTTTTTCTTTCACATAATCTTTAACGAACAGCGCCGCTTCCTGCTCCATATCGGTGATCAGTTCGCTAACCTGGAGCCTGATGAGATGGCCTTCTGTTCCAAGTTCTTTAATATACATATTAATTTCATTTTTGATTCTGAGCACCATTTCATATCGATGCAGTACAGAGATGACATCCCCAAATGTCACAAGCTCTTCAAACTCCAGCGCATTCAAATTGGAAATCGCATGGTCCAAAATGAGTTTGTATTTTTCGAGTGTCTGAATCGCCTGATTGGCTTTTGTTAAGATAAAGCCGATATCTTTGAGTATATATTTCATATTTTCCTGATAGAGCGTAATCACATTCCGCCTTTCAGAAATTGCAATGATCAGACAGCCGGTCTGCTTGGCCACACGCTCGGCCGTTCTGTGCCTCATGCCCGTCTCAGAAGATGGTATCGTCGCCTCAGGCATGAGCTGCGTATTGGCATATAAAATTTTCTGCCCTGAATCGCTGAGAATAATCGCCCCGTCCATTTTAGCCAGCTCGTACAGATGAGCCGGAGAGAAAGAAGAATTAATGTGGAACCCTCCATCAACCACTTCTTTCACTTTATCATTGAAGCCGACTACGATTAATCCGCCTGTTTTGGCGCGAAGGACGTTTTCGATTCCCTCGCGAAGAGGTGTGCCGGGGGCGACAAACTGCAATATTTCTGAAAGATCCTGTTTCGCTCCTTTTTTGTCTTTTTCCATATATTATGATCCTCCTAATGAAGCTCGAAGGGCCTCAGCTACATTTTCAACGCCGACGACTTCAATTCCTTTCGGCTTTGTCCATCCTTCCACATTTGCAGAAGGAATAATCATTCTTTTAAAACCAAGCTTCGCCGCTTCCTGCACCCTCTGTTCTATCCTTGATACTCTGCGGACTTCCCCTGTCAAGCCGACTTCTCCGATAAAACAATCCGTCGGATGAGGCGGGGTGTCTCTGAAGCTTGAGGCGATGCTCACCGCAACGGCGAGGTCGATCGCCGGCTCGTCCAGCTTGACGCCGCCGGCGACTTTTAAATAGGCGTCTTGATTTTGCAGCAGCAGCCCAACCCTTTTTTCTAAAACCGCCATCAGCAATGAGACGCGGTTATGATCAATTCCGGTTGCCATCCTGCGCGGATTTCCAAAACTCGTGGGGGAAATCAGCGCCTGAATCTCTACTAAGACCGGCCTCGTGCCTTCCATTGAAGCCACGACACTCGAGCCGGCTGCTCCCGCCGAGCGCTCTTCGAGAAAGATTTCCGACGGATTCAGCACTTCTGTCAGGCCCTCTTCCCTCATTTCAAAGATTCCCATTTCATTCGTTGATCCAAACCGGTTTTTGACGGCTCTTAAAATCCGAAATGTATGATGCCGCTCGCCTTCAAAGTAAAGGACGGTGTCGACCATATGTTCCAGAAGTCTCGGTCCGGCAATCGAACCTTCTTTTGTGACATGCCCGACGATAAATATCGGAATCCCTTTTGTTTTTGCAATTCTCATCAGCTCAGCGGTGCATTCCCTGACCTGTGACACGCTGCCCGGAGCTGATGTGATATCACTTTGGTAAACGGTTTGAATCGAATCAACCACCACGAATGACGGATTCATCTCTTCTATAGAAGACGTAATATACTCCATATCGGTTTCAGATAAAACGTGAAGAGTGGGACTGTTGATGCCTAGACGGTCTGCTCTCAGCTTTGTCTGCTTGACCGATTCTTCACCTGAGATGTACAGGACATTTTCTTTTGAATCAGCGAGCTGGGCAGATACTTGAAGCAGCAAGGTTGATTTCCCGATGCCGGGATCGCCTCCGATTAAAACGAGTGAACCTTTGACGATACCGTTTCCCAAGACGCGGTTGAATTCGCCCAGTTTCGTTTTAATTCGCGGCTCTTCTGTTGTTTTGATTGAAGTGAGAGGTGAAGGCTTTTGCACCGTTTGAACGGAATGTGAAAAAGCGGTTCTTCTGTTGGCGGCGGGTTTTTTTATCGTTTCTTCCACCATGGTATTCCATGTGCCGCATCCGGGGCACTTCCCCATCCACTTGGCGGATTCGTAACCGCATGAGTGACAAATGAATTTAGTCTTTGTTTTAGCCATTGATTTTTCAAAACGCTCCCTTTATAAGAAAGTGAGGCATACTGATGAACATCGTATGCCTCTTTCTTTTGTCTCTATATTAGTTCGTTTTAGCTTCGGTTTTTACGACAAATTCTCCGTCTTCTACATCCAAAACAATATGCTGGCCTTTTTCAATATGGCCTTTCAGGAGCTCTTCAGACAGCCGGTCCTCCACGTGTTTTTGGATTGCTCTTCTGAGAGGGCGCGCCCCGTATTCGAGATCCACGCCTTCATCGGCAATTTTTTCTTTAGCCGCTTCAGTCAGCTCAATTGATAGATCCTGTTCTTTCAGACGCTTAGTTAATTGTTCTGACATGAGGGATACAATATCTTTCAAATGTTTTTTCTCCAAAGAGTGGAAGACGATAATCTCGTCGATCCGGTTGATAAATTCAGGTCTGAAGGCGCGTTTTAATTCGCCCATGACTTTGTCTTTCATATCTTTATAATTCTGGGTTTCATCCTGCACATTAAACCCGACGTATTTATTTCTTCTCAGTTCGCTCGCACCGACGTTTGATGTCATGATCAAAATCGTATTTCTAAAGTCGACCGTGCGCCCTTTTGAATCAGTCAGGCGGCCGTCTTCAAGCACTTGCAGCAAAATATTGAAGACATCAGGGTGCGCTTTTTCGATTTCGTCAAGCAAGACGACGGAATACGGTTTTCTTCTCACTTTCTCAGTAAGCTGTCCGCCTTCATCATAGCCGACATATCCCGGAGGGGAACCGACGAGTCTTGATGTTGAATGTTTTTCCATGTACTCGGACATATCGATGCGAATCATGGCTTCTTCATCGCCGAAAATGGACTCGGCAAGCGCACGGGCAAGCTCCGTTTTTCCTACGCCTGTAGGGCCGAGGAAAATAAACGAACCGATAGGACGTTTTGGATCTTTTAAGCCGGCACGCGCTCGTCTGACTGCTTTGGCAACCGCAACGACAGCCTCATCTTGGCCGATAACGCGGGAATGAAGAATGCTCTCCATGTTCAGTAATTTGTCTGTTTCAGTCTGCGCAATTTTCGAAACCGGCACTCCGGTCCAGCTTGAAACAACCATTGCAATATCGTCGACTGTCACTTCGGAATTTTCTTGTCCCTGCTTTTCTTTCCAGGTTTTCTTGGTTTCTTCGACCTGTTCACGCAGGCGCTGCTCCGTATCCCGTAATGACGCTGCTTTTTCGAATTCCTGGCTTTGAACAGCGGCATCTTTTTCTTTCCTTACCTCATCAAGCTTTTGTTCAAGCTCTTTTAAGTTAGGAGGCGTTGTAAATGAACGCAGGCGAACCTTTGAACCGGCTTCATCGATTAAGTCGATCGCCTTGTCAGGCAGAAAACGGTCCGAAATATACCGGTCTGACAGCTTCACAGCCGCTTCGATCGCTTCATCCGTAATCGATACGCGGTGGTGGGCTTCATAGCGGTCTCTGAGACCTCTCAATATTTGAATGCTCTCTTCAGGAGACGGCTGGTCAACCTGAATCGGCTGAAAACGCCGTTCGAGTGCTGCATCTTTTTCAATGTATTTGCGGTATTCATCAAGGGTTGTCGCTCCGATGCATTGCAGCTCTCCGCGCGCCAGTGAAGGTTTAAGGATATTGGAGGCATCGATGGCCCCTTCCGCTCCCCCGGCTCCGATGAGAGTATGCAGCTCATCGATAAAGAGGATGATATTTCCCGCTTGACGAATTTCGTCCATCACTTTTTTCAGACGGTCTTCAAATTCACCGCGGTATTTCGTACCGGCGACAACCGTTCCCATATCAAGCGTCATGACGCGCTTGTCGCGGAGAATCTCCGGTACTTCGTTATTGATGATCTGTTGAGCCAGGCCTTCGGCAATTGCTGTCTTACCGACACCGGGCTCCCCGATTAACACAGGGTTGTTTTTCGTTCTGCGGCTCAGCACTTCAATTACGCGCTGAATTTCTTTGCTTCTGCCGATTACGGGGTCAAGGCTGTCTTCTTTTGCAATCGCCGTGAGATCCCTGGCAAGACTGTCTAAGGTTGGTGTGTTGGCATTGCTGTTGGCGCCTGAAGCAGCGCCACCGCTCTCATTGCTGCCCAACAGCTGCAATACTTGCTGTCTCGCCTTGTTTAAGCTGACGCCTAAATTATTCAGCACCCTTGCCGCAACACCTTCCCCTTCTCGGATCAAGCCGAGGAGGATGTGTTCAGTTCCAACGTAAGAGTGACCAAGCTTTCTTGCTTCATCCATCGCCAGTTCAGTCACTTTTTTGGCTCTCGGTGTGTAATGGATCGATTGTGACATCTCTTGTCCGCGGCCGATGAGGCTTTCAACTTCTTTTTGAATTTTGTCAGGGCTGAGTCCTAATGCCTGCAGCGCCTTTGCAGCAATTCCTTCTCCCTCGCGGACAAGGCCGAGGAGAATATGTTCTGTTCCAATGTTATTATGGCCCAGACGCAGAGCTTCTTCTTGAGCAAGCGCCAATACTTTTTGTGCTCTTTCTGTGAATCTTCCAAACATCATATTGTTTCATCCTCCTGTCTATTGCCGTTGTTTTCTAATTTCAGGCGTTCCCTGATAAGAGCAGCCCGCCTGATGTCCCTCTCGTTTGGCCTTAAGACTCCTCCCGAATATTGCTGGAGAAATCCAGGCTGCGTGAGGATCATCAGCTCATTAAGTATATTGCTGGAAAGACCTTTTATTATCCCCAGGTCAATTCCAAGACGAACGTCTGAAAGACATCTTGCTGTTTCTTTCGATTCGATCATCCGGCAATTGGACAGTACGCCGTAAGATCTGTAGACGCGGTCTTCAAGCTCGATTTGCGAAGTCTGATAAAGCGCCTTTCTTGCTGAACGTTCTTGTTCGATCAACTGAGCAACGACGCTGTTCAGATCTTCGACAATGTCGTGTTCCGATTTACCGAGGGTAATTTGGTTGGAAATTTGAAAGATATTCCCTAATGCTTCGCTGCCTTCACCGTAAATTCCTCTAACAACAAGCCCCAATTGATTAATTGCCGGAATAATTCTGTTTATTTGCCTAGTTAACACTAAAGCAGGAAGGTGCATCATGACAGAAGCTCTAAGCCCGGTTCCGACATTTGTAGGACAGCTGGTCAAGTAGCCTCTTTGTTCTGAAAAAGCATAGTCAATCCGTTCTTCAATCCAATCGTCCACCTGATTTGCTGCTTTCAATGCTTCTGAAAGCTGAAATCCCGGGAACAGACATTGAATGCGAATATGATCTTCCTCATTCAGCATAATACTCACTTCTTCATTTTCAGAAAGAAGGCATGCGCCAAAGGAAGCTTCCGTCAAATGCGGACTGATCAGATGTTTTTCTACAAGAACCCTTTTTTCCAAAGGCTGCACCTGATCCATTTTCACAAGCTCAAATTTCCCGATACCGGGCACTTCATAGCCTGTGAATTGTTCTTCAAACAATGTAATAATCGCTGAAGCCTCTTCGTTTGAAAAAAGCGTTGGAAAACGAACTTTATCCAAATTGCGAGCAAGACGGATCCGGCTGCTAAGCACGATGTCACTTTCAGGGCCTTCCTGCCGCATCCAATTGCTTAAAGCATTCTGAATAAAATGCTGCAGTGACATCAGTCCTCCTCCTCCTTGTCTGCATTCAGGTTTTGTTCAAGCGACCTGATCTGGTCTCTAATGTTGGCTGCTTTTTCAAATTCCTCCTGCTGAATTAATTCTTTCAGCTCTTTTTTCAACGCTTCAATTTGTCTTCTGACATGCAGGTTACCGCCGATCCGCTTTGGTATTTTACCGGCATGGACCGTGTTCCCGCTGTGAACTTTCCTTAAAACCGGAGTAATATAGGAATGGAAGGTTTTATAACATTCCGAACATCCAAATCGGCCTGTTTTTCGAAATTCCGGGAACGTCATATTGCATTTTTTGCATCTCAGAACCTGATCCGGCTGTTGAAAAAGCTGAGCCTCGCTGCTGTTAGTAAAAGACGAGTCAAAATTCAGCAGTCCGGATAACAAATTATGGATGGAAAATCCGCCGCTCTCATTCATAGAATATGACTCACTGTTTTCTTTCGCACATTGTTCACAGATATGCATTTCTTTTTTTTCGCCATTAATGACTTTCGTAAAGTGAAAAGTTGCTGGTCTTTCTTTACACTCTTGACATATCACGCTTCTCACCCGCTTTACTTAAATTTAAGTGACGTAAGCATGGCTTTCATCATTCTTGCTCTTAATTCGTCTCGTTCAGGCAAATCAATATATAATACAGAACGATCCATGACACTGACCATCAATTTTGCTTCACTTTTTGTAATGACACCATTTTCTAACAGCCTTAAAATGATATCGTCCGAAGCAGCTTGGGAGAGCCTTGTATAGATTTGATTCATAATGTTATCAATCAAATCAATTTTATCGTTCATTTTAATTTTAATAATTCGAATATAACCGCCGCCGCCTCTTTTGCTTTCGACGATGTATCCGCGCTCACTCGTAAAACGCGTATTGATCACGTAATTGATCTGAGAAGGAACACACTGAAATTTATCGGCTATTTCGCTCCGTTTAATCTCTAATATTTCTTTCCCGTTCTGTTCTAATATTTGTTTCAAATACTGTTCGATTATGTCAGAAATATTTTTCCCCACTCAGCCCCCTCCTTCACTTGACTTTGACTATATTTGACTTTAACTTTACTATAAGTGGTTTTCGTTTTTTTTTCAACTAATTGCTCTTCGTCCTTTATTATTTCCACTTTTGGCTATCATAAAACCTTAAGGAATAGAAAAAAGATCAGCTTATATAAGCTGATCTTCTTAAGCGCTTGGCGGCGTCCTACTCTCACAGGGGGAAGCCCCCAACTACCATCGGCGCTGAAGAGCTTAACTTCCGTGTTCGG